>CAMBPD010000114.1 GCA_945869405.1 Chryseobacterium gleum
TACAACCACAGTGTATACAGTGATATTCTGGTTCTAACAAGACCCGATACTATCAGGCCCGTTGAACCAATCTTTGCTGATTTCAGGGTAAAAGAGCAGGAGGTGCAGCTTCAGTTCATTCCGAGCAGCTCTTCCGATGTAAAGGAACATCGATTGATGCGCCGTGAATCGGGTGCCAAACAGTGGGATGTAATCTCCAAGTGGCAGAAGCCTGATGTGAAGAAAGAATATTCAGACAAGTCTGTGAAAGGTGCTCAGTATTATGAATACACGCTGGTAGCCATTGATAGTGCAGGTAATGTTTCCGATTATGCACCCACTGTCGATGTTCGGGTAATCCCCAAGCAAACGAAAGAGCAAATTATTCAGCCTGTCGCAGCTTATTTAAAAGATAAGCGGGTGATTGAGCTGAATTGGTCAAAGCCGGTAGGGGAAGTCGACTATTATACTATACTTCGTGGTAAAGACGGCAAGCGTCCTGTTTCTCTCACAACCATCGATGAAACAGCCGTGCGATTTGAAGATAATAGCTACACAGGCAAAGGCAAGTATGTTTATATGATACAGGCTGTATACAAAGACAAAGGACAATCACCATTCACGGTGTTCAACGAAGTGGTGGTAGAGTAGGTAAGTACCTAACTATCCGTGGTTAACCGCTAAGAAATGAAGCGCTGCATTTTCCATGCGTGAATCAGCATGGGAGTAGTCTTGGTGCTCGAATTTCTTGCCTGTGACCTGCTCATAGAGTTCGATGTAGCGAGCTGATATCTGGCCTATCCATTCATCTGTCATTTCCGGAACAGTTTGCCCGTCCTTGCCCATGAAGTTGTTTGCAATGAGCCACTCTCGCACGAATTCCTTACTGAGCTGACGTTGTTGTTCGCCGCTTGCCTGCCGCTCAGCGTAGCCTTCAGCGTAAAAGTAGCGTGATGAGTCGGGAGTGTGAATCTCATCCATCAACAGAATCTGATTTCCGCGTTTGCCGAACTCATATTTGGTGTCAACGAGTATGAGTCCTTGTGACGCTGCTATTTCGGTACCTCGCGAAAAGAGTGCCCTTGTATAGGATTCCAGCTGTATATAATCGTTTTCTGATACTATTCCCTGCGCAATGATTTCATCGCGTGAAATGTCTTCATCATGGCCCTCGCTTGCTTTGGTGGTGGGGGTGATTATGGGCTCCGGTAAGCGATCGTGCTCTTGCAATCCTTCAGGAAGTCGAACCCCACACAATTCGCGAAGGCCGCTTTTATAAGTCCGCCATGCGTGGCCGGTAAGATATCCGCGTATGACCATTTCAACCTTGAATGGCTCGCACCGATAGCCGATGGTGATATTCGGATCCGGACTAGCCATCCGCCAATTGGGCACAACATCGGCCGTAGCCTCCAGCATGTGCGCCGCAATCTGGTTCAACACTTGCCCCTTAAACGGAATTGCCCTTGGCAATACCACATCAAATGCCGATATACGATCACTGGCAATCATGACCAAGAGATCCTCGCCAATGCTATAAACATCCCGTACCTTACCCTTGTAAAAGGCCGACTGATCCGGAAAATTGAAGTGTGTTCCGCTGATTGCCATTAGATTGTTGAAGGTTGAAAGTTAAAAGTTGTCCGTCCATTTGTCCCCAGTCCCCAGTCCCTACCTTGGCATTCCTCCCCCCATTCCCTTCATCTGCTGCATCATCTGAGCCATCTGGGTTTTGTTGGTCATCATCTTCATCATCTGTTTGGTTTGGTCGAACTGTTTAATAAGGCGGTTCACCTCATCCAATGATCGACCAGATCCTTTGGCAATACGGGCTTTACGAGACGGATTGAGTAGGGCAGGGTTGCTGCGCTCCTTGGGAGTCATACTTTGAATTATAGCCTCAATGTATTTGAAGGCATCATCATTTATCTCAACATCCTTTAATGCTTTGCCCACACCCGGGATCATGCCCATGAGGTCTTTCATGCTCCCCATTTTCTTTATCTGACCAATTTGCTCAATGAAGTCATTGAAGTCGAATTGATTTTTTTTGATGCGTTTCTCGAGGCGCTTTGCTTGTTCCTCATCAAACTGCTCTTGCGCGCGCTCTACCAAGGATATAACGTCGCCCATGCCTAATATACGGCTGGCCATTCGCTCCGGATAGAACACATCAAGTGCATCCATCTTCTCTCCAGTACCCACAAATTTGATGGGCTTGTTTACTTCGCTCTTTATGGAAAGTGCTGCCCCGCCTCGCGTGTCACCATCGAGCTTGGTGAGCACAACACCATCGAAATTGAGGCGCTCATTGAATGCCCGAGCGGTATTGACAGCGTCTTGTCCGGTCATAGCATCGACCACAAACAGAATCTCGCTTGGCTTGATGGCTTCCTTAACCTCCTGGATTTCCGCCATCATCATCTCGTCGATGGCTAAACGGCCGGCTGTATCGACGATAACAACGTTGAATCCGTTTTGCTTGGCGTAGCTGAGTGCATTGGTTGCAATGGAAACCGCATTTTTGTTTTCGCGTTCCGAATAAACCTCAACACCAATGCCTTCTCCAACCACGTGCAATTGGTCGATAGCTGCTGGGCGGTATATATCGCAGGCAACCAAGAGTGGTTTCTTTCCCTTTTTTGTTTTCAGGAAGTTTGCAAGTTTACCCGAGAAGGTTGTTTTACCAGAACCTTGTAAACCGCTCATCAATATAACTCCGGGATTGCCCTGGTAATTGATGTCTGTGACCGAGCCTCCCATGAGTTCTTTTAACTCATCGTGGGTAATCTTCACAAGCAACTCGCCCGGCTTGACGGCCGTGAGCACTTGCTGACCCAATGCTTTTTCTTTTACGCGCTCGGTAAAATCTTTTGCTGTTTTGTAGTTGACGTCGGCATCCAAAAGTGCGCGTCGCACTTCCTTCAGTGTTTCAGCAACATTTATTTCGGTGATTTTTCCCTCACCTTTCAGGAGCTTAAATGCCCTGTCAAATTTCTCGGTTAAATTTTCAAACATGACTCAATTTCAAATGGGGTGCAAAGATAGGCATTGAGTGTTGATTACGAATTGGAGTAGGCATTCTCACTTCATCGAGTGCCTATGCAATCAACTTTTATTTTCCAATCACAAACATCACCGGTATTTTATTCAAATCGGGCTTTCGAAGGCTCCATTCGGTGATTGTTTTTGTATTGATGCGTTCATTGTCGCAAGTGATGTTGGATGCAATACAAAGCTTGGTATCCATGCGACAGGTAGAGAGGCAATCATCAAGAACTTGGTTATTGCGGTAGGGGGCATCCATGAAAATTTGCGTTATCCCTGAAAGCGCAAGTTGTTCGAGTTGACGAATTTTTCGTGAGCGCTCAGAACGTTCGCGAGGCAGGTAACCGTTGAAGGTAAATTGCTGGCCGTTGAAGCCGCTGGCCATAAGCGCTAGTAAAATGGATGAGGGGCCAACCAAGGGCACGACTTTTACACCTGCCTCGTGCGCCATTGATACCACAACGCTTCCGGGATCGGCTACACAAGGCACTCCAGCCTCACTGATAAGCCCCACGTCTTTGCCCTGTAAAAGTGGCTCCAGCAAGCTCGATAGTTCTTTGTTCTTCGTGTGCTCATTCAATGCAAGAAACTCCAGCTCTTCCAACGGCCTGCTCACGCCCATTTGTCGCAGTAGACGTCGAGCACTTTTAATTTCTTCAACAATGTATGTTTCGATGTTGTTGCACGTCTGCTGCAATTGAACTGTAGCGTATTTGTCAATGCCACTTCCCAACGTGTTGGGAATTAGATAGAGCGTTCCGAGGTTTTTTGACATAAGGATGCAATGTTACAACACAAAAAGGGCCGCAAGATGCGGCCCGTGGGATTTCAAGAAATTGTATTGCCAAAGGTCTTGTCGATTACTGCTCTGGTTCGAGATCGTCGAAATTGAGATCTTGGGCATTCTCCATACCTTCATCAGTATGGTTTTCAGATAGCTCTCGTTCACTTTTGCGGTTGCTGTCACCAGAGCGGAATTCCCCGGTTCCTTGCAATCCACGAATGTGTTCTATCGCCCTTTCAAGGCCTTCTGCAAAACCATCAAAATCTTCTTTGTACAAAAATATTTTATGTTTTTCGTAGTGGACGGGTCCATCGTTCTCATGACCAACACGCTTACTTTCGGTAATTGTCATGAAAAGGTCGTTGCCACGTGTTGCTTTAACGTCAAAAAAATAGGTGCGCTTGCCTGCGCGAACAGATGTTGAAAAAACATCTTCTTTATAACTCTCATTCATAATGAGTAGCGTTTAACGGGTTTATTTGAGTGTGTTCGAAGCCAAATATAATCCCGATACACTTTCCCGCAAATTTTTTTATATCAGCAAGTTATCCCTATAAAAAAAAAATGGATTAATGTTAACGGATAACAGAAAAGCGTCCCTCGAATTCGTGCGATTGCAAAAGCAGGTCCTTTATGATAATACGATAATGGTACACACCATTTATGGCGTAGTACATACCGTCATGTATTTGACCAGACCATGGACGCTCTTTATCTGTTGAACGATAGATTAAATCGCCCCAGCGATTGAAAATACTTAGGTCGATAGAGGTAACACCTGTAAATACGGGCAACCAAAAATCATTGATGCCATCTTCGTTCGGTGTAAACGATGTGGGGGCGTAAAATGTGAAGCCTTGAATGATTACTTGTCCTGTGGTTGAGGAGACACAGCCCTCAGCACTGGTCACAAAGTGGGTGATGGTTTGCACCCCAGAGGCTAGCCATCCGTAGTCGAATTCACACTCATCCATCTCGCCACCATCGCTCATGAAATACTGGCACGAACCAGTTTGATACACGCTCGAAATGTGGGTTTCAGCATCTGTTATATCCATCGTCTGCGGGTCGATAGTGAAGCTCGGATCAGGATTGGGAAAGATCGTTACCGCGTTTGGAAATGTTATGGTTAGGCTATCGTAGCAGCCTTCGTTTGTGAATGCGGTTGCTGTGATGGAGTAGGTGCCAGGCATTTCATAGGTATATACCGTTATGCCTTGTGACGACACAAAACCATCCCCAAAGTTCCAAATGTAGTTTACGGGAACCACCGATTCTGTTTGGGCTACAACTTGCGCCACTAGTCCGGGACAGCCTGATGTGTTCTCAATTTGAAAATCGGGGAGAATACTCTGGGCTACACCGACAGAATCGGTATACGATGCGGTGCATCCACTTTCTGATATGGTGAGTGTCACATCGTGGTAGGCCGGTGTGTCAAAGGTGATGCCTGTGGGTTCGGCGAGTGTGCTCGTCTGGACATTGGCAAACGGACCGAAACTCCAAGAGTACTGTGGATTCAGTGATGTGGCACCTTCAGCTTCGAAGCCAAAGCTATTGTTGAATAAGCATTGTGCAGGTTGTGGTTCGAAGAAGGGGGAGGGGCTTTCTGCGATATCAAAAGTTACAGTAGCGGTGTCATTGCATGAATTGGTTCCGGTTACAACAAGACTTACGTCGTAAGTTCCTCCGGTAACATACTCGTAGCTGGGATTCTGCATGTCGGTGAGGTCTTCGGTTCCTAACCCGTCGAAATCCCATGTCAAGGAAGTTGCATTCAGAGAATTGCTGGAGAAATCATACGTTAACCCGCTGCAAAATACCGTTTGTGGTTGGATGGAGGCAATAGCGTCAGGAGCGTTGATGATGGTTTCAGTATCTGTTCCAATACAGCCGTTTTCTTCTACTTGAACCGTTACCGTCCAGCTCGCGGCATTAGCCGGCAACTCGACGTTTGCAGGATTATCATTGGTTGAACTGGATGGATTTGCCCCTGCTCCGAAATTCCAACTTATGTCGGCCAAGGAAGAGTAGCTCCCCGAAACGGTAAAATCGTAGGTGTCGAGTAGCTCTATACACTCGTATTCTCCCACCGTGAGTGAGGGTACTACCGGAGGATATACAATGTACTCATGTTGGATTTGGTCTTCGCATGGCCAACCAGGGTTGGTGGTTAAGGTAATAATATAGTTGCCTGGACCCGGAAAACTAAAGTTAGGTTCTGACACGTTGGTTGTGTCAGTGTCGGTATCGGGAACTCCAAAATCCCAATGGTAGGAGGTGTTGTTGGATGCAGAGCTTGTATTTTCGAAGTTTACTTCTAACCCTGTACAGGACTCGTAAGAGGAATTCTCGAGTGTAGGGAAGTTTGCTTGGCTCGATTCACAGAAAATAACGCGGTATTGAAAGTCTCGTCTTACGGAATTTATTAAAACACCATTGCGATACTCACTTACACAGACTCCAACTACGAAATTACCTAGCGTTGTTGCTGTACCCGTAACATATCCTGTGGTGGGATCAATACTAAAGCTTGGACTACCTGTGATGGGATTGTCGGCATTAAAACCACCCGCCCAAACTACAGGGTTGTAGGGAGGACCATTTGGAGGACTCGGGGCTGGATTATCACCACTCGCACCGCTGAATGGGTTGCAAAAGGAATAGGTGAGTGCATCCCCATCAGGATCGGTGGCTCCATGGTTGAAGAAAAACTCAGAACCTCTGCACAGCGTTACAGGCGGTAGCTCGGAGAATCGGGCGGAGCTATTATAGCCCCCTATTTCGTCAAAGTCTGGAATGGTGGCCACTAGGGTAGTGCCCTGTTGATTTCCGCCTAAATTCTGTATTCCGTCAGCCCGGCAACAGCGCTGGTAGGCAATGGTATAACCACCGTTGAGTGGAGGCAATGTAAGTATTATGGAGTAAACAGCCCGCTCTATACACAATTGCGGCGGCACAATGTTGCACGGGTTGACAAGGTCGTTGGGCAGTAAGCCAATCGATGTGGAGGTGAGCGGTAAAGAAAAATCGTCGTAATAATCTCCCCCTATTGTTTCGAAGACACCCAAAGAAGCAGGATCGTCGAACCCGGTCGTTCCCGGTTCACAGTTTTTAAAGACAATCAGTGAAATCTCGTATTGATCATTGCCCAAGTAATTGTAAATAATCTCACCACCAATGTTGTGCCCAGCCCTCAATCCAGATGAGACTTGAAGCAAGACTCCGAGCAAAAAACCACAGCGTGTGATAAAAGGGTGTTTTTTGATCAACGAATGATTGATTTAAATGAGCTAATCGTAATACAATAATGAACCGAAAAATCTTGGGGAAATATCAGTTCTACAAATTAACAACTTAATATGCGAAAAGGTTGCTTCTACTGCAATTACATATTTCGTCTGTATTGACCGCCCACCTCAAACATGGCTTGCGTAAGTTGTCCAAGGGAGCAGTATTTCACAGCTTCCATGAGTTCACTATACATGTTTTGGTTTTTAATCGCGGCAGCCTGCAGACCTCCCAAAGCTCTTTCCCTATGCTGCTCGGCCGATCGGTGAAGGTTACCAAGCATCTCAATTTGGTATTCCTTCTCGGTTTCGGTGGCACGAATAACCTCTTTTGGGAGGATTGTAGGGGAACCTTTTGAAGACAAAAAGGTATTTACACCGATGATTGGGTAATCTCCATTGTGCTTCAATGTTTCGTAGTACAAACTTTCCTCTTGTATTTTACTTCGCTGGTACATGGTTTCCATTGCGCCTAGAACTCCGCCTCGCTCGGTGATGCGGTCAAACTCGCTAAGCACGGCTTCTTCCACTAGGTCGGTGAGTTCTTCAATGATGAAAGAGCCTTGCAGCGGATTTTCGTTTTTGGCCAACCCCAGCTCTCGGTTGATTATAAGCTGAATGGCCATTGCCCTTCTTACGCTTTCTTCTGTCGGGGTTGTAATTGCCTCGTCGTAGGCATTGGTATGCAGTGAGTTGCAGTTGTCGTAAATAGCATACAGGGCCTGCAAGGTGGTGCGAATGTCGTTGAAGTCAATCTCTTGAGCGTGCAGCGATCGGCCGCTGGTTTGAATGTGGTATTTCAGCATTTGTGCACGTGCGTTGGCTCCATATTTCTTTGCCATTGCCTTGGCCCAAATACGCCGCGCAACACGACCAATTACAGCATACTCGGGGTCTATGCCATTACTGAAGAAGAATGAAAGGTTTGGTCCAAACTCATTGATGTCCATTCCCCGTGAGAGGTAGTATTCTACATATGTAAACCCGTTGGAAAGGGTAAAAGCAAGCTGAGTTATCGGATTGGCACCTGCTTCAGCAATGTGATAGCCGCTAATTGAAACAGAGTAAAAATTTCGCACTTGGCGCTGGATGAAATACTCCTGAACGTCGCCCATTAATCGAAGTGCAAATTCAGTAGAGAAAATGCATGTATTCTGTGCTTGGTCTTCCTTTAAAATGTCTGCCTGAACGGTTCCGCGCACCTGGCGAAGGGTGTCCGATTTAATGGATTCGTAAACGTCAGGAGGGAGAACTTCATCACCGGTAATACCCAGCAAAAGAAGTCCAAGACCATCATTTCCTTCGGGTAGTTCCCCCTGGTATTTTGGCCTTCTAATCTTTTGATTATCATATTTTTTAACTAACACTGACTCAACCTTGTCTTCAAGTGAATTTGAGCGAATATACTTTTCGCAATTCTGATCGATGGCGGTATTCATAAAAAAGGCAAGCAGCATTGGGGCCGGACCATTGATGGTCATACTCACCGATGTTTTTGCATCACTCAAGTCGAAACCGGAATACAATTTCTTGGCATCGTCGAGGCAGCAAATACTTACACCGCTGTTTCCTACCTTACCGTATATGTCGGGTCGATGGTCTGGATCATTCCCGTAAAGGGTCACGCTATCAAATGCCGTTGACAGGCGCTTGGCGGGCATGCCAAGACTTACATAGTGAAAGCGACGGTTGGTGCGCTCCGGACCACCTTCTCCGGCAAACATGCGGGTGGGGTCTTCTCCTTCGCGTTTGAATGGATACAGCCCAGCGGTGTATGGGAATTCACCGGGCACATTTTCTTGCAGTACCCAACGCAAAATATCACCCCAACTGCGATAGGAGGGGGTCACAACCTTGGGAATCATGTTGTGTGAAAGACTCTCTGTATG
>CAMBPD010000115.1 GCA_945869405.1 Chryseobacterium gleum
GTGTTGAATGGAAGCCTTTGTTTTTCCTTCCACCTCTTTCACTTTTAACTCATAGGTATGGCTGGGTAATTTCAATTCGTAGTTGCCCACTAGATCGATTGTTTTCGCAGCTTCAATCACAAACTGTTCGCCCTGTACCCAGTTTTCATGCAGTATTGCCGACTCGTTGAAGATGTTGTCGGATGCAATGAAAAAGTTGGCCCATGCACCTTCTTTCAAAGACCCCAATTCATTATTGGCACCAATCAAAAAGGCAGGCGTGTAGGTAAGCGACTTCAATGCTTCTTGCTCTGAAAGCCCTCGCTTCACAGCCTTGCGGAGGTTCTTCCAAAACTGAGCGCGTTCACTAAGGCCATGTCCTGTGATAGCAAATGGAATTTTTTGAGCAGACAACATTGCGCAGTTAGAGGGTGCCATTTCCCAGTGCTTCATTTCATCAAGGCTTACCAAACGCGACACATAAGGATCGCTCACATCGAACGCATCCGGAAAAGTTAACGGCACAATCAACGATGCCTTTGATGCCGCAACATCATTCAATCGCTGGTATTCGGTTCCGTTGGTTTTGATGATGTATTGAACACCGAATTCATCGCCCACCTTGTCGGCCCGAAGCAAATTCCATTTGTCGCCGGCATCGAAAAACGACGGTCGGAGCGCAAGCGTATTCATTGCATCGAGCGAAAGGTTTCGTTCTTCCAATTTGCCTCCATTAGCATACCACAGCGCATCATAATAGGACTGACGCAACAACGCAATAGAACCCATCAACGAAGAAGGATACCCTGTGATGCTAGTGCCCTTATTGAATGAGTAATGCGCAGACGCCAATGGATTCAACAACGCCTGATTGGGCTGACTGCCTAGTGTAACAAGCGCACCTGAACCGCGCACGATACCATCCATTTTATGTGTGAGTACGGCACCGAAACCAGCGCCGCGCATTTCCTTGGCCACATCTTCCTTGCAGGTGAAATTCAAAGCAGCTGTATAGTCGGCATTGATGGCGTCGTTCCATCCGAAAGCGCCTTTTGATGATTCATTTACGCTTCCACCGCGCATACGCGGCCCACCCTCATTGCCCTTTGCAGGAGCCGCATCGGCCAAGCCATAGTCTGAGTGTAGATCGATAAACGAAGGATAGATGTATTTTCCTTTGCAATCCACAACCACAGCATTGGAAGGAATTGCCACAGAATTACCAACAGCAGTGACCTTTCCCTTTTCAATCAGCAGGGTTGCATCTTCCAGTCGGGTTTGGTAGTCGGTGAAAATTGTTGCGTGGGTAAATGCAACCGCAGTGACATCTTTTGGGAGGATTCCGTTGTAGGGAAAGGTGGGCTGCGCTTGTGTTATCAAAACGCTAAGTAGGGCAAGCCAAACGGAGATAATACGCATGGGTGATTTGTTTAATTGATAGGGGCAAGATACTGAAAAGCATTTATGAATTTTTCACGCAAAGGGACGCAAAGGGAATACTCGTAAAATTCTTGCACTGTAAGGAAAGTCCATTTAATATTCAGGACCGGCCTCTTTGCGTGAATTTACTTTGCGGTCTTTGCGTGAAAAAACGATAGACCCTTTCATTTTCAAGATCGCCCTCTTTGCGTGAGCTCCCTTTGCGTCCTTCGCGAGATATAACAAATCACACATTTTCGCCCTCTTTGCGTGAGCTCCCTTTGCGTCTTTTGCGGGAGAAATAGAATAAACCATAACTGAACTAAAGCCCATTGACCACCCGATGTATGCCGTGCTTCAAGAGTTTTGAGTTGAAGTTGATAAGCAATCCCAATCGTTTATCCGACAGCCGCAAATAGGTTAACAACTGGGCGTAATGGACCGGAGCCAGACACTCGACCGATTTTAGTTCGACAATTACCTTATCCTCTACCAGCAAATCCAATCGATATCCTTGGTCGAGTTTTACGCTTTTGTAAATGAAAGGCATCGGTAACTGACACCTCACGTCAAAACCACGCTGAATCAACTCAAACATGAGTGCGCACTCGTATGCTGACTCCAGCAGGCCAGGGCCGAGGTGGCTATGCAGTTCTAGCGAAGCTCCGATGATTTCGTGTGAAATTTCATTTTCTGTCATGGGCCAAAAATCTCACATTCCAGCGGTCTACTATTTTACACTGCGAGACTATATTCCTGTTGTCATGCCATAACTTTAATGCTTTCGCGAATCATAAAAGATTGCAGAGTTAAATAAATTCCCGTAATTGAAATAATATTCCAATAATTTCGCGTCACGCAGATTGCCTTAGCAGTCTAACTGCCCAACATATCAACAGAATTCTAGCCCATGGAAACGACCAAGAAAATCCCCACATCTCTTTACGCCGAGATGACGCCCAACCCCGCTGCCATGAAGTTTGTAGCAGATCGCGCGCTGATTACCGGTGGCTTGCAAGTGGAATACCGCAGTAAAAACGAGGCAAAAGGTTCGTCGGCACTGGCGGAGGAACTTTTCAACTTCCCTTTTGTAACAAGCATCTTCATCAGTAGCAACTATGTAACTGTATTGAAAGACGAGTCGTTGGGATGGGAGATGATTGTGCAACAATTGCGCGAGTACATCCGAGAGTGGCTAATGGAAAATGAGGTCGCGGTGAGTGCTATCACAGCAGAATTGGTAAACCGCACGCGAGAAGTTGCAGAGGGAAACGACGCGGACAACACCAACAAACCGACAACAGATTACAGCGCCTTTGAGCCGAGTGAATACGATGAAGAGATACGCTTTCTTTTGCACGAATATGTGCGACCAGCAGTGGAAAGCGACGGAGGGGCAATCGATTTTATGGCTTATCGCGACAAGAAAGTTTATGTTCAATTGAAGGGGTCATGCAGTGGTTGCCCTTCTTCTACGGCCACCCTCAAAGGAGGAATTGAGAATCTGCTGAAAGCAAAATTACCCGATGTGGTGGAGGAAGTAGTTGCAGAGTCGGTATGAGCTCTGCACTCAGACTTGTATTGATACACGGCTTTACTGAAAGACCCTCTATGTGGGATGAATTGATAAGCCAACTCAACGACCCCACTATTGCCATCTCAACTCCCTCTATTCCCGGGCACGGCGTGCATCCGGAAATACCCCGTGAACATACCACAAAAGCCTATTGTGAGGCCCTTCTGAAACAAATTCCGATAGACGATCTTCCTTGGATTGTAATTGGTCATTCCATGGGAGGATACCTAGCTTCAAGCTTGATAAAAATGGTTCCGGAAAAAATTAAAGCTCTAGGTTTTTTTCATTCCAAAGCTGGAGCAGACAACACCTTAAAAATTAATGATCGAAGACGCGCTATAACTGCCGCAACACTGAACAAGGATTTATACCTCAACACCATGTTGCGAAATACGCTGGCAGAAAGTCATGCAGCGCATTTTCAAAAGGAATTACACGGCATGATTGAAGCCGCTCAACACGACATCACTTCCGAATGCATCGTGGCTGCACATTCGGTAATGATTGAACGGCCCGACAATGTCGAGTACCTGAAAAAGGTTCGTTTTCCTATTTATTACTTTCTGGGAGCGGAAGACAAATCCATCCCCTACGAACAAATTGAACCCGAACTAGCGTCGATACCGAATGCGCATGTTCAAATCATCCAACACGCCGGCCACATGGGTCAAATAGAATGCAAAGCAGAGGCTATAGAATGGATTCGAACGTTATGCCTTGTATAAAAAACAGATGCTTCTCCATTGACCTGCTCGCAACGCGCAGAGCGAAAAAAACGCCAATTGGCTGAGGTGCTTTAGGGTTTGCGTACAGCAGCATATTTGCGATAATCTAACGCAACTTGCAGTGCTTTTTTGAAATCAGGATCAGACTCGAGAGAAACACGAATCATCGCTGTATCATCGAAAAGATTGCGGGCAAACTGTCCTTTGATGCGTGACTTAAGTTGAGGGCTGATTTTTTTTACAACTTGGCGATTCACCTTAACACCATCCATTTCTGCCATGACGAGCAATCCAGTGAGCATGGCTTCCGTAACAGAAAACATCTCGATAAATTCATCGGCAGTTTTATACTTGCGCATTTCCTTGCGATGCCCATCGAGGTAGGTAAAGCAATAATTTCTAATGATGCCGCTGTATGCTATTTCTGAAAGCAGGCCAGAGAAATAAATGCTATCTATCGGCACAAATACATCCGGCATTATACCCCCACCCCCATAGACAAGTCTGCCTGAAGGAGTTCTAAATAAGAGAGAATCAGGAAAACTCACACTGTCTGCACTGGTAAGCTCTCCCTTCTGGAAGCGTTTCTGAAAATCATCTTCATAGTTTATCGAGTCGCCGTAAGGCTTTTGAATGCAGCGCCCGGTAGGAGTGTAATACCGTGCTACTGTAAGGCGCAGCGCGCTATTGTCGGCCAACTCCATTTCATGCTGCACAAGGCCTTTACCGAAAGAACGACGGCCAACCGTTACGGCCCTATCCCAATCTTGAAGTGCGCCTGCGACAATCTCACTGGCAGAAGCAGAGTTCTGGTCAATCATGATAATCACATTCAAATTGCGGTACTTGCCCTTCTTGCTAGAGCGTATCTCGTCTTCGCCAGTGTGAATGCCGCGAGTTATCACAATCGTTTTGCCTTCGGTAAGGAACTCCTCAACAATTTCAGCCGCTTGGTTGAGCAGGCCACCACCATTGCCACGCAGGTCGATAATCAATGATGAGCACCCCTTCTCTTCCAATCGCTCAGTAGCTTCTAAAAACTCGTCGTATGTTTTTTCTGCAAAGCGATCGATGCGCATATACCCAACTGTATCGTTCACCATGAATGACGCGTTCACACTTTCGATAGGAATGCTTCCTCGCTCAATACTAAATTCTTTGATGCCTTCTCCCGGACGAACAACAGCAACCCGCACCTGGCTCCCCTGCTTTCCTTTGAGTAGTTTCTGTGCCTTGTCGCCATTGAGTTCCTTGCCAGAAATAGGCTGCCCGTCCACCATCACAATGCGATCGCCAGACAGCAGCCCAGCATTCTCTGACGGTCCACCAGCGATGGTTTTCACAACCATCAACGAATCGCGAAGTATAAGAAACTCAATACCAACACCACTGAACTCCCCTTTCATACGCTCCTTCTCTATGGCCACCTCTTCGGATCCCATATAGTAACTATGAGGATCTAGATTTTTAAGCACACTCGCAATGGCATCCTCAATAAGTTGTCTTTTATTGACGCTGTCTACATAATTATCTTCAATGAAATCGATGAGGCTTACAAGTTTATTGGCGTTTTGCTCAATAGACGGCTTCACCTGTAGAAGATTCTTGTCGCCCAAGTTGGTGCCTATGAACATTCCCGCAATGAGCGTTAGCGCAAACAACAAGGGCTGCACCGGTGAGGGCTTGCGTTCAGAATGATTGTCGTTGGAGTTTATCGGCTCAGGAAATTCACTGCTCATAGATTGGACAAATCTAATCAGGCAATGGAGAAAGGGTGTGGGCTTCGACGAATATGTTTACAGAAATTGTGAGGCCTTGGCGTTGAGGTCGGGTATTTGAACAATTTCCAGTTCGGCGCTGCGCAAAAAGTCGAGGCCTGTGGTGTCTTTGTACTCGCTGATGTATACTATTCTTCGAATGCCTGCCTGCAGTATAAGCTTGCAGCATTCTTTGCAAGGCGACAAGGTTATGTAAAGCGTAGAGCCTTTTGCATCGTTGGCAGAGCGAGCGATTTTTAATATTGCGTTGGCTTCGGCATGAAGCACATACCAATACGTGTCGCCCCCAGGGTCTTCACAAGAATTCGGAAACCCACTCGGCGTACCGTTGTAACCATCGCTGATGATCATGTTTTCGCGAACTACCAACGCACCTACTTTCTTGCGGGTGCAATGTGAAAGTGCAGCCCACTCGACGGCCATTTTAAGATAGGCCCTATCATAACGCTCTTGTTTACTCAATTCGGTGTGCACAATATGCTTTGTTTTGAGGTGCAAAAAAACAGCATATTATCCAATGCCCCATAACTTTGTTGCATGAAAATTTATACTCGAAAGGGCGACGATGGCACTACTGGCTTGCTAGGCGGTGTTCGCGTATCGAAGCACCATGCACGCATAGAGGCTTACGGAAATGTTGATGAATTGAACTCGTACCTCGGGTTAATTCGTGACTTCCTCCCCAACTCACACCACGAGGGGTTACTTCTCTCCATCCAAGACCGGTTGTTCACCATTGGCAGTCATTTAGCGGTTGACCCCGAGCATGTGGGCAAAATGAAACTGCCATCTCTATTTCCATCCGACGTAGAATCGCTCGAGAAAGCCATGGACCAAATGGATGAAAAACTACCCGTCATGAAAAACTTTGTGTTACCGGGTGGACACCCAACGGTATCGCATTGCCACGTAGCGAGGTGCATCTGCCGCAGAGCAGAGCGCAGCATTGTTTTTTTACATGAACAATCGCCCGTGCAAACCATCATCCTCGAATACATAAACCGACTGAGCGACTACCTCTTCACGCTCTCCCGCATGATTGCTAGTGAAACAAACTCGAAGGAAACGCCTTGGATTCCGTCTTGACTATTGGTTGAATGAAAGAAATCAATAAATATTCAAAAGTGTTGAACGTGTAAATGAAACAAGTACTTTCGCGCAACGTTAACTCCTCACGAATTTTATACCTTACACTACTATGTATTGGACACTCGAACTGGCCTCATACCTCGAAGACGCCCCTTGGCCGGCCACCAAAGATGAATTAGTCGACTTTGCAATGCGCACAGGAGCACCACTGGAAGTGGTAGAAAACCTTCAGCAAATCGAAGACGACGAGGAAGTGTTTGACACTATCGAAGACATCTGGCCTGACTACCCAACCAAAGAAGATTTCTTCTTCAATGAAGACGAATACTGATTTCAAAAAGCCGCAAATGCGGCTTTTTTGCTTTAACAGAGTTCTTAACATAACCCATTGGAATAAAAGACTTAAATCAGTTTTCACGCTGATTTCCGCGGTTAACTTGCGACAAACTTTTAACCGCGTCATGAATAAATTTCTACTTCTTTTGGGTCTAGCCCTTTTCTCCTTGGGCTCAGTTGCGCAAATCCGATTTACTATGGTAGATCCCGGAAACGACCAAATAAGCATTCAAAACTTTGGAATGATGTCTGTCGACATTCAACAATACCGCCTGTGCGCATTGTATGAATACGCGTCACTCTCTAACTCCAATGTAACTGTTGTCGATGGAAGCCTTCAACTCGATGGCGGCTCAACCGTCACTATCGCATGGGCGGCCTCAAATGGCTTCAACGCAACCGCAAGCGATCTTGGATTGTACTTACCCATGGGAAGCTTTTCAAATCCGGCAAGCATGGTCGATTTCATGCAATACGGTACTTTCGGACAAGGCCGCGAAAACGTAGCTGAGGCGGCAGGACTTTGGGTTGCTGGCACCTTCTTGGAAGGTAGCGGACCTTGGATGTATACCGGAAATGGAAATGAAAGCACCATTGCGTTTTGGTCGACAGTTGGTGGGGCAGGCTGCACCGCGTCCGACGCTTGTAACTACAATGCAATGGCCACTGAAGAAGATGGCTCCTGTTTATTTACAGGGTTCCCCTGCGATGATGGTAACCCAGAAACAGTGGACACCATAGACTCCGATTGCATGTGTGTGGGACTCGAAACAGGGTGCACCAATACTGAAGCCTGCAACTTCGACCCCGCAGCTATTGAAGAAGATTTTTCTTGCTTTTTTCCCGGAGATAATTGTGACGACGATAATGTTTTTACTGAAAACGATGTATACACAATTGATTGCGTTTGCTTGGGTTCAGAAGTAGCAGTAATTCCCGGTTGCACCGCAATGGAAGCCTGCAACTATGATATGACTGCAACCACCGACGATGGCTCTTGCATTTTGCCTGGAGAGCCATGCGACGATAACAATGATGCTACGCTGGAAGATGCCTATAACCTCGATTGTGTGTGTGCGGGTTTGACGCCGGGTTGCACATTGGCAGATGCTTGCAACTTCGATCCGGCAGCAGGTATTGAAGACGGAACCTGTGTATTACCGGGCGACAACTGCGACGATAACGATCCATTCACAAGCGACGACATCTTAGGATTGGATTGCGTATGTGCTGGTCAGCCCCCTGTTGGAACTGAAGGTTGCACTGCCACAGATGCTTGCAATTTCAACCCAGAGGCAACGGTTGATAATGGCTCCTGCATTTTACCGGGCGAGCCGTGCGACGATAACAATGATGCAACCGTAAACGATTTGATTGGCGGTGATTGTGTATGTATCGGATTACTTGAAGGGTGCTTCGACCTTGGCGCATGTAACTATAACGAAAGTGCGCAAATAGATAATGGCACTTGCTTCTTCCCAGGAGACAACTGCGACGACAACAACGCTTCCACTGAAAATGACCTATACACTGCTGAGTGTGCGTGCGAGGGAAGCATACCACAAATTGAGGGGTGCACAGCAACTGAGGCTTGTAACTACAACCCAGAAGCCATTGTGGACAACGGCACGTGCGAGTTGCCCGGATTTATATGCGACGATAGCAATGCCCAAACAATTGACGACATATGGACAGCAGACTGCGTGTGTGCCGGTATTCTCACTGGATGTACCGACGTCAATGCGTGCAATTACAACTCTGAAGCGATAAGCGACGATTTCTCTTGTGTGTTCCCAACGGAGTCTTGCGATGACGGAGATATCACTACCACAAATGATGCGTACACTGCAGACTGCGTGTGCACAGGTGAAGACACTGG
>CAMBPD010000116.1 GCA_945869405.1 Chryseobacterium gleum
AAATCGAGAATGGCGATGCGGTTCGACTATACAACTCTACCTCAAACTCCGCCACTCGACCTGATCCTCCCAAGCGCTGAGCTTTTATGAAATCCGACAGTTCACTGTAATTCATTGCTGAGGTTATTTCTGAGCGCAAACCGAAATCTTGCTCGTCCATGGGTAAAACTGTATCCAGTTGTGCCCTCATCACAAGCGACTCAGCCCCCTGCTCATCAAAATTTCTAATCTGTGCATTCATGATACGCCACTGCTTCGTTTCTGGCATGAACTGCGCACTGGAAGCTATCACTTTATAGGTTAGTCTGCCATCCTTCCATTTCTCCAGTGAAAAATTGTCTCCGGAAATTGTTTCAGGACGAAACGCATAGAAATAGGCTATCGTCCCCGGTTCAATCTCGCGATGCATATTCTTCTCTGTTACTGTAATAGGATCCTTCATGTAGTTGACCTCAAACTCATACTTCTGTCTGTTGGCCTTCGGCACTACTACATGCGCAAAAAAAAGCAACAAGGCAACAAGACAACCAGAAGCAATGAAATAGGGACGGATGAACCTGCCGTAACTCACTCCACCACTAAGAATCGCGATAATCTCAGACTGCTGCGCAAGCTTGCTTGTAAACCAAATAATGGTAAGAAAGACGATGAATGAACTGAGCAGCGTGCCGAAGTAAAAACAAAAGTTGACATAATACTCTGTAACAATTCTATACCATGGCGCGCGAGCATTCAACAACTCATCAATGTTTTCACTTATATCAAACACTACAGCAATCAGCACAAATGCACCTATCATAAAGAAAAAGGTGCCTAAAAACTTTTTGATGATATACAGATCTAGTTTTTTGATCATCACATCCTCTGCATGAGTTTCACAACCATTTCATTTTTCCATGTTGCATAGGTGCCTTCTAAAATTTTTTCGCGTGCTTTTTCAACTAACCGTAAGTAAAAATTCAAGTTGTGCAGGGTGGCTATTTGCATGGCCAATATTTCTTCCGAAGCGAACAGATGACGGACATAAGCCTTCGAATAAAACGAATCCACAAAGCTCTCGCCATCCGGATCAAGTGGACTAAAATCACGCTCCCACTTTTTATTCCGCATGTTCATCACGCCATTCCAAGTGAAGAGCTGACCATTGCGGGCATTGCGGGTTGGCATCACACAATCAAACATATCTATACCAAGTGCAATAGACTCCAAGATGTTGGCAGGGGTTCCTACACCCATGAGGTAGCGGGGTTTATCCTTCGGTAAAATACCGCAAACCAATTCTGTCATCTCGTACATCAATTCATGTGGTTCTCCCACACTCAAACCACCAATTGCATTTCCCTCGGCACCCTTCGACGCCACATACTCTGCGCTAGCCTTGCGCAACTCTGGGTAAACAGAGCCCTGTACAATGGGAAACAAGGCCTGATGATGGCCATAGAGAGGCTCCGTTTCTTGCATGCGAGCAAAACACCGATCGAGCCATTGATTCGTAATTTGAAGTGATTTGCGTGCATATTCCTCGTCGCACGGGTATGGCGGACATTCATCAAAAGCCATAATAATATCAGCGCCAATAACACGCTGAATATCCATTACGTTCTCCGGCGTAAACAAATGCGCTGAACCATCAATGTGCGATTTAAACTTTACTCCTTCCGCAGTGATTTTGCGGTTTCCACTTAATGAGTAAACCTGATATCCGCCGCTATCGGTAAGTATGGGGCGATCCCACCCATTGAATTTATGCAACCCGCCGGCTTCTCGGAGAATCGACGTTCCCGGGCGCAAATAAAGATGGTACGTGTTGCCTAAAATAATTTTAGCATTCACATCCGACTTCAAGTCTTGCTGAGTAATCGCTTTCACTGTGCCCGCAGTGCCTACAGGCATAAAAATCGGAGTAGGTATTTCTCCATGATCCGTTCTCAAAACTCCTGCTCGCGCATTGCTTGCTGCATCTTTCCCCTTCAACTCAAATGTATGCGCCATGAAACCCTATTGTGTATTACCGAACAGATTAGAAAATTATTTATGCAAATACTCCACCACCTTGTCGCTTAGCTTCTGCACTGTGCTAGAGGAGAAATTCTGATTCATTCCGGAACCAACAAGGTAACTCTCGGGTGATCTTCCTGCTTGTATAAACTTCTTGACCACAGGATTTACATTCTCATCAAAATAGGTGCCCTGTGAATACGCATATACAAACAAGGGCTCGCGAGCAACATAGGGAGTTGCGATCGTTTGAGCGGCGTCTCCGAATCCCATTACATATGCCTTCGTGTCCATTTCAATGGGAAACTGTGACATTACATAGGGCTTCAACTCGGGCGACGGCTGTATGAGCACACTGCGCAGCACTATGCTGGTATGCTCCGCGCAAACTCGCAACGCCGCTCTGCAACCGATGCCTTCCCCCAGTACAGCTAGAACACCATTGGCAACACTGAAATTGCTCATCATAGTCTTGTGAATTAAAGGAATCTGTTCTAAAACACGATCAATCAATTGATCGTACCCCGAATAAACAAGCTTCTTCCGACTCAACTCGCTGTAGCTCAAATCGACATCCGCTACAATCATTCCGTCATGAACAAGCGCTTGTATCAAAGCATCAATAGCACCCGGTTGTTTTGAATTCCATGGCGCATCACGAAATACTAAAACACCCATCGATTTTGAGGTCAACTCTTCCGGAGCATAAAACCTTACCAATAGGTTATCTCCATTTCTCGTTGGTATCAACTCGGTCATTGCCGCCACCGAAGCTCCAGCGACCGGCTTTCCGAATGCCTTCAACTCCCGGTTTGAAACATTGTAGTGGAAATAACTTCTCCCCCCTTCCGCATTCATTATGCTCACAAGCCACACATTGGCAGATAAATCGGAATGCACAACATCGAAGCCATATGTGCTTGGTAACCTTTCAAGAATAGCAGATAGGACCGGGGTGAAGTCCGCATCAATCGACTCGAAACCTTGCTCTACTCCGTCATACCACACCATTACTGGCTGGCCCGTTGAAAAAGAAAAAAGCACTTTTGAAATTGTGCTCCCCTTCTTTTCATAGATAATTTCTTTTTCCATACCCGTTGACATATCCATCGTTACCAGCGCCACATTCTCACGATTCAAATCGCTCAGCATATAGGCAACGTTATCCGCTTTCGACGCTAAAGCCAACCCTTTCAGTGAACATAAACCGCGCACACTGCCAAGCTTCTCCTCTGCCAGCACGGAACACCGCACAAATTGTGTTGACTCCTCGCTCCGTTTCATGAAATAGGTTGCTCCGTTACCGATACCGTCCACCCAATTCACGCCATGACCTGAAGCTATGTGTTTCAACTCGCGCATGCCCGGTTGTATCGCGTATGCCTTGGCAGATACCACATCATTGGCATCTCTAATAATCAAGGTTGTACCCCTGCTGTAGCAATGTGAATCCAAAAACTTAATCCATACAGGCGTGCTTGTCAAACGATTGTAGACCTTGGTAAATGTCTCGAAGCGATGAAGTTCTGTGCCTATAGCACCTTCGCCAATTGAATAGACCAATGCATCATCACCTACCCATCGGAAATCGACCACGTTGGGCTGATCGACTGTTGACACTCGGGTTTCGCGACCACCATAAATATTATCCCAATAGAGAACCCATTTATTGCTTTCGAATTTTAAGTAAGCGACACCCTTGGCGGAGGGAGCCAATTGGAACCCCGTCAACTCGCCAGTAAAATACTCCTTGGTTTCCTCTGGCTTTCGGCCGTCTGCAGGCACCAAAACTTGTGCAGACAAAATTTGGTTGAACAAAGCCAGAATGGCTATTCCTAACGTTACCAATATCCTTTTCATAGTGTTTAAATTGAATGGAGGCTAAAATTAAGGATATCAATCTCATTCGGAATCACCTTAATCAAAAATTGAATTTTTCAACTATTTTCAGCAACACCCCTATAAAATACCCCCCTTTTCTAAATTATTTTATTAAAATTCGTATTCACACCCCTATTTTTGCGGCCGAACTCCTATATTTTCTATAAAACAAACAAAAACACTATGTCCTCTAGTCGCTTTCAAGCACTCTCGGAATTGAGCGAGCGCCAACCGATTCGTTCAGAAACAAACGGAAATCGCATCAGCGAGTATTTCGGCGAAAACGTATTCTATTACCACAAGATGCGCGAATACCTCACCGATGACGCCTACGATAAACTCATGGACTGTATCAATACAGGAGCCCGTATCGATAGGCAAACAGCTGATCATGTTGCTGCTGCAATGAAAGAATGGTCTATTCAAAAGCGCGTCACACACTACACACACTGGTTTCAACCCTTGACTGGCGCAACAGCCGAAAAACACGATAGCTTCTTCAAGCCCCTTTCTGATGGAAGAGCCCTCGAGAAGTTCGACGGAAGCTTGCTTGTGCAGCAAGAACCTGATGCCTCATCATTTCCCAACGGTGGATTGCGCAATACCTTCGAGGCACGAGGGTACACACTATGGGATCCCACCTCGCCAGCCTTTATAGTTGGCAATACGCTGTGCATTCCGACCATCTTCATTTCATATACGGGCCATGCATTAGACTACAAAATGCCTTTGCTTAAAGCATTGCATGTAGTTGATACTGCAGCAACCGCCGTGTGTCAATACTTCGATAAGGATGTGAACAAAGTAGCTGTAACCCTAGGATGGGAACAAGAGTACTTCCTCATCGACAGTGCACTGTACAATGCTCGGCCTGATATTTCCATGACTGGCCGCGCGCTATTTGGTGCCCGACCCGCGAAAGGACAACAACTTGAAGACCATTATTTCGGCAGTATTCCAGAACGTGTCATGGCCTTCATGCAAGAGTTTGAATACGAGTCACACCTTCTTGGAATACCGGTTACTACACGCCACAACGAAGTAGCACCTAATCAATTTGAGCTAGCCCCGATGTTTGAAGAAGCTAACTTGGCCAACGATCACAACCAATTGGTTATGGATGTGCTGGAGAAGACCGCGCGCAAACACAAATTCCGAATACTACTGCACGAAAAGCCATTTGAAGGTGTGAACGGAAGCGGCAAACACAACAATTGGGCGCTCAGCACAAATACAGGAGTGAACCTACTCAAGCCGGGAAAGAACCCAAAAACAAACATGCAGTTCCTCACATTCTTTGTGAATACTGTCGCAGCAATACATGAAAATGCAGATGTGTTGCGTGCATCAATCGCGACTGTTGGAAATGACCATCGTTTAGGTGCCAATGAAGCTCCGCCAGCTATTATGTCAGCGTTTCTTGGTGGCCACCTAAGCCGTATGCTCGATGATTTGGAAAAAAACATCAAGGCTGGCAAAATGACTCCGGAAGACAAAACAGACCTCAAGCTCAACATAGGAAAACTGCCGCAAGCACTACTCGACAACACTGACAGAAATCGCACCTCTCCTTTTGCATTCACAGGAAACAAATTTGAATTCCGCGCCGTTGGAAGCAGCGCCAATTGTGCCAATGCGATGATTGTGCTCAACACCATTGTTGCAAATCGACTCATACAATTCAAAAAAGACGTTGATGCGCGCATAACAAAAGGTGACGATAAGGATGAAGCCATATTGAAAGAACTACAGCGCCTAATCAAAGTAAGCAAGCCTATCCGTTTCGAGGGAAATGGTTATGGAGATGAATGGGTGAAAGAGGCACTCAAGCGCGGATTGAACAACCTAAAAGACACTCCCAGCGCATTAAAAGTGTGGAAGAACAAGGACGTAAACAAAATGTTTGAATCGCTCAACGTTCTTACCCATGAGGAAATTCACGCTCGCTATGAAATCGAGGTGGAAACCTATGTTCGCAAACGTGAAATTGAGGCGCGTGTTACCAACGACATAGCAATAAACCACATCCTTCCGGCTGCCCTCGACTATCAAACAAAACTCATCGACAATGTGATAGGCTTGAAAGAGTTGTTTTCCGCAGCCGAAGCAAAATCACTCTCTCGAACGCAAACAGATTTGATTAAACAAATCTCGATAGAGATTAATGCAATTAAAGACGCACTCGACAAAATGAATGCGGAACGCACCAAGGCTGCAAAACTTGATCTTGAGAAGCAAGCAGAAGCCTTCAGTAATAAAATCAAACCACAAATGGACGCGGCGCGCGAAGCTGCAGACAATCTGGAATTAATTACAGAAGACGAATCGTGGCCACTGCCAAAGATGCGTGAGCTGTTGTTTACCCGATAAAAGATGACACACCAAAAAAAGGGCTGCACATGTGCAGCCCTTTTTTTATTTACATAAACTTATAGTGTTCTTCCCGGATAAACCTTCAATGCCTCACGAAGCACTTCTACCGAGGCCTTCAACGACTCTTTATTCAATACATACGCCAAACGGACTTGCTTTAAACCAGGCGCCGGCTTCGAATAAAAGCCTGTTGCTGGCGCCATCATTACTGTTTGATTGTTAAACTCAAACGTCTCCAACATCCATTGGCAAAACGTATCACTATTATCTATGGGTAATTCCGCAATGCAATAAAAAGCTCCCTTGGGCTTTGGGCAAATCACGCCAGGGATTGTATTCAACCCGTCGCACAAAATATTTCTGCGTTCAACATACTCTTCCACTACCGCATCGAAATACGATTGTGGAGTTTCAAGAGCATACAACGAGGCCATCTGGCCGAATGTCGGTGGCGACAACCTCGCTTGAGCAAACTTCATTGCGGCGCCGAGCACCTCGGTATTCCGCGTAATCATGGCCCCAATGCGCGCTCCACACATACTGTAGCGCTTACTCACACTATCAATCATTATAGCGTGCTTGTCTAGACCCGATAGATTCATGATGCTCCTAGGCACTGCTCCATCATATGCGAATTCACGATACACCTCATCGGCCATCAAAAACAAATCGTGCTTCTTCACTATCTCCGATAATTGCGTTAGCTCAGATTCGCTGTAGAGATACCCTGTCGGATTACCCGGATTACAAATCAGAATACCCTTTGTTTTCGGAGTTATTAAACGCTCGAATGCATCAATGGCAGGCAGTGCAAAACCAGACTCGATGCTGCTCATTACTGGCACTACCGTAACACCGGCCATAACAGCGAAACCATTGTAATTGGCGTAAAACGGTTCAGGTATGATCACTTCATCTCCCGGGTTAAAGCAAGTCATGAAGGCAAACACCAAGGCCTCACTGCCACCCGTGGTAACCATGATTTGCTCGGGGGTCAGATGTATTGATTTCGTTGCGTAGTAGGCTGCCAATCCTTGACGGTAAGCAGCAATTCCGTCGCTATTGCTGTACTCAACCACTTTCAAGTCGAGCTCCTTCATTTTTGTGCGTACTACTTCTGGAGTCTCTATATCGGGCTGCCCGATATTCAGGTGATAGACTTTT
The DNA here is from genome assembly GCA_945869405.1 of Chryseobacterium gleum. Taxonomy (GTDB): domain Bacteria; phylum Bacteroidota; class Bacteroidia; order Flavobacteriales_D; family Sanyastnellaceae; genus JAIBBG01. Next base: position 7,417 of record CAMBPD010000116.1, read on the forward strand.
CGACCCTTCTTCTTTGCCGCCTCCGCAAATGGCACGAGCTTACGAATAGGTGAAGCAGGCATTGTAACTGCTTTCGATGAGATACTTGGCATAGTGTAAAATTGAGAATCCAAATGTAAACCCTGCCCCACCGCAACACCACTTTTCAGAGCTCCTTCCACATAAAATAATGCGGACCTATCAACGGCACCTCATACACATCCTCGTGCCAACTAAACCCGAGACTTTTATAAAAAGGAAACGCAACCAAACGTGCATCGCACCATAGCGCGCGCACCCCCATGAGACGCAATCGTTCTGCCGCGAACTCGATAAGAACATCCCCGGCATGCCTCCTGCGAAAATCTGGGTCTGTCGCCATCGCCCGCAAACGATATTGCGGCTGAAGTAACAACCGCTCGGATTGAAGTGCGAAGAACGAGCCAATACTAACGAGCCTATCTTCAACGAAAACACCTACGTGAAACGCATCCGCTTGCTCATCAATAGCTAGCACACATCGTTCTGGACTGTCTAGGTGAGGCCACAAAACCAAGTGACGCAGAGAGTGAGTATCAGCTGCTGATATGAGTTTAGCGCTTAGCTGCATCATTCCATACTGCCCTCTTTTAATTTCTCTGTGTTCTCCGCCAACTTTAACGCCTCAATTACTTCAGCTATTTCTCCATTCATGGCCGCATCCAAATTGTACAACGTGAGATTTATGCGATGGTCTGTGACTCTGCCTTGTGGGTAGTTGTAGGTTCTAATTTTCGCACTTCTATCGCCCGTGCTCACCAACGATTTCCGCATTCGAGCCCGCTCCGCTTGCCTACGATTCACCTCGGCCTCGAATATTCGCGTGCGCAACATCGTCATTGCTTTATCAAGGTTTTCATGTTGCGAGCGTCCCTCCTGGCACTCCACAACAACACCCGTAGGATGGTGGGTAAGTCGAACTGCCGACTCTGTCTTGTTCACGTGCTGTCCACCTGCACCACTTGCTCTGAAGGTGTCTCTTCGGATATCTGCAGGATTAATAATCACATCAAATTCCTCAGCCTCTGGCATAACAGCAACAGTGGCGGCGCTTGTATGCACTCTACCTTGTGTTTCCGTATTGGGAACACGTTGCACGCGGTGCACTCCACTTTCGAATTTAAGTGTGCCATATACCTCTGCGCCAACAATCTCGATGGACACCTCTTTGAACCCCCCCATAGTACCCTCGTTTTGGCTCAACACCTCGTATTTCCACCCCTGATCCTGTATGTAACGCGTATACATGCGAAACAAATCACCCGCGAAAATTGAGGCCTCATCCCCTCCAGTTCCAGCTCTGATTTCC
>CAMBPD010000117.1 GCA_945869405.1 Chryseobacterium gleum
CCTGTGAACGCTGCACAAACATATTTGTCGCCGGAAACCACCACTTTTTTTGAGGTCACAGGAGTGGATGCGTTGAACTGCTTGGCTACCGATAGTGTTGAGGTGTTTGTGTATCCGAGAGCCAGTATAGATGCTGGTCCGGATGCCTACTTCGATTTCCCTGATAGTGTTTTGCTCTTTGGTGATGCGATGGGCTATGCCAGTTATTGGTGGCCCTCCACGGGGCTGAGTTGCGATACATGCCCAATTACCTATGCTTCGCCTGTAGAACCCACAACGTACCATCTTGCAATCATCGATGATTTTGGTTGTGTGAATGACGACACGGTCTATGTGCGCCCGTATTACTCGGTTTTTGTCCCCAATACTTTTACGCCTAACGACGATGGTGTTAACGATGTGTTCAGAGTATCAGGTATTGCGGTGCCCGGGTTTCATATGACGATTTTTAACCGTTGGGGCGTACTGGTGTTCGAGTCTTTTGATATCGAGCAAGCGTGGACGGGCGATGTGGGCCTTGGGTATTATGCGCCGAATGACGTGTACAATTGGGTCGTAGAGTATGACTCACGCGAACGACGAACGCAACTAACCGGGCACGTTGTGCTCGCTCGTTGATTCTTGCCAAAAGTCTATTGGCTCGGCGAGCTTCAGCCAATATCTTAGCCGCACTTATAATAAAAACAGACATGGCATACGAAACAATTACCGTGAACGCAGAGCAAGCGGTGCTTACAATTACTATAAATCGCCCATCACAGCTGAACGCGCTCAATGGCGCAACTATTCAGGAGCTTAACAAAGCGCTGGCCTTGGCCGATGTAGATCATGACGTAAGAGCAATTATTATCACCGGAAGCGGAGAAAAGGCCTTTGTTGCAGGGGCAGATATCAAGGAGTTTGCAGATTTTAGTGTGGAGCAAGGACGCTTGTTGAGCGCGTTGGGTCAAAAACTATTGTTTGACTTTGTAGAAAACATGTCGAAGCCAGTGATTGCCGCGGTAAATGGATTTGCGTTGGGTGGTGGGCTCGAGTTGGCAATGGCGTGCCACATGCGCATTGCCTCTGACAATGCAAAGATGGGTTTGCCTGAAGTAACGCTAGGCGTAATTCCGGGCTATGGCGGAACACAGCGGTTGGCTCAATTGGTAGGAAAAGGAAAGGCGATGGAAATGATTACAACAGCCGGAATGATTTCTGCAGCCGAAGCCTTGCATTGGGGCCTTGTAAATGCGGTGGTGACACAGGCAGAATTGATGGGTAAGGCATACGAGCTTGCTCGAAAAATTGCGAGTAATTCACCAACGGCTGTTTCTGCAGCCATACGATCGGTGAACGCGGGTTTCAAACCTGGCGGTAATGGCTTCAATGAAGAAATACGCGAGTTCGGACGTTGTTTTGGAACAGCGGATTTTCGCGAAGGAACAACAGCTTTTTTAGAAAAGCGTAAACCGGTTTTTCAGGGGAAATAATGACTATGCAAGTTCAGATCATAAACAAATCGAGGCATAGTCTTCCTAGCTATGAAACTATACAGGCTGCAGGTATGGATCTGCGGGCCAACATTGAAAACGAAATAACTCTTGGCTCACTCGAGCGTGCGTTAGTTCCTACTGGGCTTTTCATCGCTCTTCCCAGGGGCACGGAGGCACAGGTACGCCCGCGCAGTGGCCTGGCTGCCAAACAGGGGGTTACGGTGCTAAACTCCCCAGGCACTATCGATGCAGATTATCGGGGCGAAATCAAGGTTATTCTTGTTAATCTTTCTCATGTTCCGGTGCGCATACAAGATGGCGACCGTATCGCACAACTGGTCGTTGCAAAGCATGAACGCGCTGCTTGGCTTGAAGTTGAGATACTTAGCGATACGGACCGAGGAACCGCCGGATTTGGGAGCACAGGATTGGCGTGATGACGATCGGCGCGTGAATCGCAACCCTAGTGCTCTTTTTCTTATACCGAATGAACCTAAATTGTGGATGTTGGGTTTTAGATTACTTTGATGGATATAAATTCGCGCCACATTTCAACTCAAACCACGTTATGGCAAAAGGTCTTTTTGGAAGTTCGTTGATGAAAAAGTTCTGGATGTCGCTCACCGGACTCTTTCTTATCTCATTTCTCCTCGTTCACTGTATTGTGAACGCCATGATTTTCGCTAACGATGGAGGCATGCTCTTCAATCAGTGGGCGCATTTCATGGGAACAAATCTGCTTATACGAATCATGGAAATCGTGCTGTTTGCAGGTTTGTTGTTACACGTTGCGGATGGGTTGATGTTGTTCTTCCAAAACAGAGCCGCACGCCCCATAAAGTATGCTCATGAAAAAGCGTCAGCCAGCAGCAAATGGTACTCGCGTAGTATGGCATTGTTAGGCACTCTCATTTTGCTTTTCCTCATTCTGCATCTCTACCATTTTTGGCTGAGAACGCGCATCACAGGACTCTCAGTAGTGCCCACACACGTCTTCTTTGAAGGCCATCGTTACGAAGATCTTTTCGGTGAAATGAAATTTGTATTTAGCCACTTGTGGGTTGTCGTAGTCTACGTGCTCGGTTGCTTCTCGCTTTTCTGGCATCTTTTGCATGGATTCCGCAGCGCATTTCAATCACTGGGGTTGAACTATACGAAATACAAAAGTGGTATTGCATTTTGCGGTGATGCAATCAGCGTAATCATTCCAACCGTATTTGCAGCCATGCCCATTAGCATGCACATGGGCTGGATTCATTAATAACAGACGTAAAAAAGCACCAACCAAATCCTATGGAGCTCAACTCGAAAATACCCGACGGATCAATAGACCAGAAGTGGACGAAGTACAAGGGAAACGTGCGCTTAGTTAACCCGTCCAACAAACGCAGTATCGAAGTTATTGTGGTGGGAACCGGTCTTGCAGGTTCCTCTGCGGCAGCATCTCTTGCAGAGATGGGCTACAGCGTAAAAGTACTTTGCTTTCAAGATTCCCCTCGTCGCGCACACAGCATTGCGGCGCAAGGAGGCATCAATGCGGCTAAGAATTATATGAATGACGGGGATAGCACTTATCGTTTATTCTATGATACGATTAAAGGCGGTGACTATCGCTCGCGCGAGGCCAACGTGCATCGTCTTGCAGAGGTAAGCACAAACATCATCGATCAGTGCGTTGCTCAGGGTGTTCCCTTTGCACGTGATTATGGTGGTCTGCTCGACAACCGCTCATTTGGTGGCACACAAGTGTCGCGCACCTTTTACGCGAAAGGACAAACAGGACAGCAATTGTTGTTGGGAGCGTATTCCGCTCTATCACGTCAGATAGGAAAAGGCACCGTCGAAATGCTCAACCGACATGAAATGTTGGATGTGGTAGTGGTGGATGGAAAGGCTCGCGGAATCATCGCTCGAAACCTGGTAACCGGTGAGTTGGAGCGCCACTCTGCGCATGCAGTAGTGCTTTGCACTGGCGGCTACGGCAACGTATTTTTCCTTTCAACAAATGCCATGGGCAGCAATGTGACAGCGGCATGGCGAGCGCACAAGCGTGGCGCAACTTTCGCTAATCCATGTTTCACACAGATTCACCCGACGTGCATTCCCGTCAGTGGTGAGCATCAATCGAAACTTACCTTGATGTCGGAGTCGCTCCGGAATGATGGTCGTATTTGGGTGCCAAAACACAAGGAAGATGCAGAGGCGGTTCGCGCAAAACGGTTGAAACCTCAAGACATCCCAGAGGAGCGACGTGACTATTATTTGGAAAGAAGATACCCAGCGTTTGGAAATCTAGTCCCACGCGACATTGCCTCACGGGCGGCTAAAGAACGCTGTGATGAAGGTTTTGGAGTGAACTCAACCGGTGAAGCGGTGTATCTCGATTTCTCGTCTGCCGTCATTCGTTACGGGAAGGCTCAAGCAAGTGTGAAAGGAATCCACGACGCAAATGAGCAAAAAATAATAGAGCTAGGAACCAAGGTGGTAGAGCAGAAGTATGGCAATCTCTTCCAGATGTATGAGCAAATTGTTGCAGAGAACCCCTACCAAACTCCAATGATGATATACCCTGCGGTGCACTACACCATGGGAGGTCTTTGGGTGGATTATGAATTGATGACAAACGTGACAGGACTGTATGCTTGCGGGGAGGCTAATTTTAGTGACCACGGTGCAAACCGTCTGGGTGCGTCAGCATTGATGCAAGGATTGGCCGATGGTTATTTTGTGCTCCCTTACACCATTGGAAATTATCTGGCTGATGAAATTAGTTCAGGCAAAATATCTACGAAGACCCCAGAGTTTGACGAAGCAGAAAAGCGCGCTCGTCAACAAATTGATACGCTCCTAAACAACAACGGCACGGAGCCTGTTGATCATTATCACAGGCGTTTGGGCAAGGTGATTTGGGACAAGTGCGGAATGGCGCGCAGTGAGAAAGGATTGAAGGAGGCGATTGCTGAGGTGCAACAGATTCGCAAAGAATTTTTCGCGAACGTGCGTGTGCCCAATCACTCAGAATACATGAACACTGAGTTGACCAAAGCCCTTCGTGTTGCAGATTTTATTGACCTAGGCGAATTGATGTGCATAGATGCGCTTAACCGCAACGAAAGCTGTGGTGGACACTTCCGGGAGGAGTTTCAAACAGAAGATGGCGAGGCATTGCGCGACGATGAAAATTTCAAGTACGTAGCTGCGTGGGAATGGACGGGAGACCCATCGGTGCCCAAGCTAAATAAGGAAGATTTGATCTACGAAAACATCAAGGTGCAGCAGCGTAGCTACAAGTAAGCTTCTTGCGTCACTCAAGGCATTGCGAAAAGTTAAACGGTATGGTCGCGCAGCGGAGCGACCCAACAAGATAAAAACACATGGAAAAAGGTATGAACCTCAAGTTGAAGATTTGGAGACAAAAAAGCACCAACGATAAGGGTGCCATTGTCGACTACAACGTCAGCAACGTATCACCTGATATGTCGTTTCTCGAAATGATTGACGTGCTCAACGATGACCTCGTGAAAAAAGGGGATGACCCTGTGGCATTCGACCACGACTGCAGAGAAGGTATTTGCGGAATGTGTAGCATGTTTATAAACGGTGAGGCGCATGGCCCTAACCGTGGCGTTACGACTTGCCAGTTGCACATGCGCTCTTTCAAAGACGGCGATACAATTTATGCAGAACCGTGGAGAAGTGAGGCGTTTCCTGTGATTAAGGATCTTATGGTGAATCGCGGTGCTTTTGACCGAATTCAGCAAGCGGGCGGATTCGTCTCTGTAAATACGAGCGGTAGGACGATGGATGCCAACGCAATTCCAATCCCGAAAGAAGATGCCGACAAAGCATTTGATGCTGCAACCTGCATCGGTTGTGGAGCATGCGTGGCAACTTGTCCAAACGGCAGCGCTATGCTGTTTGTAGGCGCTAAAGTGTCTCAGTTTTCTCTGTTGCCGCAAGGTCAGGTAGAACGCAAAGAGCGCGTGTTGAACATGGTAAAACAAATGGACGAAGAGGGCTTCGGCAATTGCTCCAATATCGGTGCTTGCGAAGTGCAGTGTCCAAAAAGTATTTCATTGGAAGTTATTGCGCGAATGAATCGTGAGTACTTAGCTGCCAATGTAAAGCCCGAGAACTAGTATGAACCGACTAGTCGCCGGTTTTGTCTTGGTGGTGTGCTTGCTCTGTGCAATGCGGGCTTCAAGTCAAAATTTTCACTATAGCGCGGAGTCGGGAAGCTCCAATTTCTTCGACATCGTTGAAGAAGGAGATAACTACTTTGCTCAACCCGGTATCCAGCAAGAACAACTCTACTCCGATAACGAGTATATACGCTTTAAACGTTGGGAGTGGTACTGGAGAAGTAGAGTCAATGAAGATGGTTCTTTTCCGGATTTGATTGAGCAGAACCGCACCTATCAAAATCTACAGCTCGAAGCTGCACAGCGCGATTTACAAAGCCCTTGGGTCAATATCAACCAAACCTATGGCGATGGTGGTTACAACGGAATGGGCAGAGTAACCTCGATTGCATTTCACCCCACAAACCCGGAAATATATTATGTAGGCGCTCCTATCGGTGGTATCTGGAAAACTACCGATGGGGGGCTTACGTATAATGCCCTCGGAGATTCCCTTCCGTATGTGAGCGTTGGCAACATTTGCATCAATCCAATAAATCCTGACATTCTATATATCACCGTTGGCGATCATAACGGTTGGTGGAACTATGGATTGGGAGTATACAAATCGACTGATGCCGGTGTTACGTGGCAGCCTACAGGAAATACCTCCTATTTCACCAACAACATTGCATACCTCCGCATGGTCATTAATCCTGCGAATCCGGAAGAGCTCTTTGTCGCGCAAACCAACGGGTTGTATCGCACATTGGATGGCGGCGATACATGGGATGTGGTGCATAGTGGTTCGCATATCGACGTAGCCTTAAAGCCGGGGGTGAATGGCGAAATGTATTGCGCCACCGATGATTACTGGGGAAGCAGCGAGGTGTATGCTTCGTGGGACAATGGTGACACGTGGACTCAAATAACCGATTTCAACCAGACGGCCAATTATCTCTATCTCACGGTTACCCCAGGAGAGCAAGAGTATCTCGGTATAAAATCGAGCGTGGATGGTAATCAAGACTATTACGCCACTTACAACGGCGGAACTACTGTAGACTACATCGACGTAATGCCCGATGATGGTGTGCTCTTTACCTCGCCTGTGAACTCTTCTAAGGTGTATTGCGGATTTATGGTGACGCATCAATCGGTGAACGGTGGGCTTGATTGGGAGCAACTTACGGACTGGTATGACACAGGCGAAAGACCCGAGGTACATGCCGATAACCGTTTTGTAGCCTATCATCCACTGTCCAACGAAATCTACTTCTGTAACGACGGCGGTATATACAAGTTCAATGAGGAGTCCATGGAGTGGACGGAGTTGACGGCGGGCCTGATCATCACACAGTATTATCGGATAGCCGTTGCACAGACCGATGACCTTTTCATGATAGGTGGCACCCAAGACAATGGCGGCCGCAAGCGCATGTCAGCCGACACTTGGGGGCCTACCAACGGAGGCGACGGTATGGAGGTCGCTATCGACTTCGAGGATGAGCAAACGATTTACACGACGTATATCTACGGTCAGTTGTATCGCTCCGACGATCAATGGCAAGAGGATCAATACAATGAAATAACGCCACCTGGCTCTGGTGGTGGCGATTGGGTGACGCCTTACGTGCTCGATCCGCAGGATTCGCATGTAATTGTTGCCGGATACAGCGACGTATACCGTTCTGATGATCGCGGCGAGACGTGGCAACAGTTGAGCAATGATTTAACAGGCGATCCCGAGCGCAAGCTTGCTGCAGTTGCCGTAGCGCCCACCCATCAAAGTACCATTTATGCCGGACGCGGAGCGATGCTTTACATTACCCACGATGCAGGAGAAACATGGGATAATGAACTGGTAGTGTTGGGTGCTGGAGCAGCTGCAATAGCTAGCATTACAGTCGATCCCAATGACCCCAATGAATTGTGGGTAACGCTCTCCGGATATGTCAATGGCAAGAAAGTTTATCACTCAACAGATGCAGGTATCACGTTTAGCAACGTTTCTCTTAACCTACCCAATGTGCCCGTGAACGGAGCAGTCATCGACAAGCAGAGCATGAACCATGATATCTATATCGGAACGGATGTAGGGGTGTTTGTGTTGGATGAGTCGACCCAAACGTGGGTGTATTATGGAAGCGCGCTCCCCAATACAATGGTGAGCGATTTGGAAATTCAGTACGATACAAGAAAGTTGCGCATTGGCACCTTCGGGCGCGGCGTGTGGGAGAATGATTTGTTTTCAGACGCGTATGTGTCAAACATCAACGAGGCATCAGACCGAACAACCTCATTGTTAGAAATAGCGGTAAACCCGGTGACAGACGTTCTACTAATAAACGTGCACAACCACGTCAATGCGCACGGAGATTTCGTGGTGTACGACGCACAGGGCCGTGAAGTGAAACGAATGCAGCGCACGCTGCACGAAGGGCACTACCAATTGAGTATGAACACGGCTGATTTGCCTGCGGGCTCTTACGTTGTGGCCTATGAAGCAACCGGCTTTCGGTTGGAGGGTGCTCGCTTTGTGAAGCGCTAGTCTTTGTCTGTAGTGTCGTCGCGGAAAATGTCGTTCATGATATCGCTAAACTCGATACTGCTATCCATTACCGTCTTACCGATGACCGAAAACTCTGCTAATCCGTGTAGCACAAACTCCATCATCATCAGGCGTTCTTCGTCTTGAATGCCCGGGCAATATTTGTCTACAATTTCATGCAAAACGGGGATGCTGTAAAGAAGATTAGCGTATTCGTCGCGAGAGGAATCGATTTGTAGCTGAATGTTTTCTGCAGCGAGTTGATCGATGATGGGTTGATACGGATTCTGGATTTTTTTCCGTTTAATGGTTTCAGGACTAGGGAAAATTTGGGGGAATTTTTTACGAATAGCCATTCCCAATAAGCGCATTGCTACGAATTGCGGCCCTTCTTGCTCGCCCTCATAAACCAATTCCACTTTGCCAGTAATGGCAGGAACAATCGACATCAAATCTCCGATGCGTGCATTGGTTTTCTTCTCTTTGTTGATGATGGCCCTTCGCTCAGCGCAGCTTACTAGATTTTCCATGGCACTGATGGTTAGACGAGCGGAGACGCCACTTTTCTGATCGAC
>CAMBPD010000118.1 GCA_945869405.1 Chryseobacterium gleum
ATCGAGGTTATAGGTCTCGGGATGAACCTCGGCGAAAACGGGTGTTGCCCCAACATACATGATGCAGTTTGCCGTAGCGATATAGCTCATACTCGGACAGATAACCTCGTCGCCGGTTTCAATGCCGGCCACGATCAGGGCAAGGTGCAGCCCAGTTGTGCAGTTGCTCACTGCAACGGCGTGTTGCGCGCCGGTGTATGCCGCAAATTTCTCTTCAAACTCTTGCACCCGAGGCCCCTGGGTAATCCAGCCCGACATGATGGTGTCGTATGCCGCTTGTGCATCCTGCTCTGTTAGATGGGGTTTAGCAATAGGTATCATGTGCATTTATCTTCCTATACCGGTATATCGAATACCGGCGCGTTCTACTTCTTGTTTGTTTAATTGATTCCGGCCATCAATGAGCACACGGGCGCCTGAGGCATACAGCTTGGCAAAATCAATGTGCTGATATTCTTTGTGCATCGTCACCAGAAATACAGCCTCTGCTGCACTCGAATAGATGTCGGTGACAGGAGTAAATCCTTTCTTTTCTATTTCCGTTTTTGAAAACTCGGTGTCGTGAAGGCACACATCAAAGTTGTTTTTCAACAGCGAATCACGCAGCAGATAGCTCGTGCTGAATGTGTCTTCTTTAATGTTGGGACGAAAGCTCAGACCCAAGATCAGAGCGCTCTTATGTTTAACTTGAGCAGATGCCAATGCAACAGCGTAGGTTGCCATCTCGTCGTTGATGACGCGACTTTTAGTGGCAAGATCAAAGTCGAGGCCCGCTTGCTTAAAGTTGTTGATGAGGAAGTATGGATACACCGGAGTGCAATGCCCGCCCACGCCAATGCCTGGCTGCAACAGTTGCGCTTCTCCATCGGTATTGATGAGTGGAATGAGGTCGGCAAAGTTTACCCCGATTTTATTCGAGAATGCAGCAAGTTGATTGGATAGCGCAATGTTCACATCGCGGTAAGCCATGCCAGCGAGCTTCACCATTTCGGCTGCTTCGATGCTTTCAACGATATGAATGAGCGATCGATCAAAAAACCATTGGTATACCTCAAGTGCTTTTTCAGTCGCTTCCGGTGAAACACCACCAATGACTTTTGGAGTGCGAAGCAACTGGTCGAGCATTGTACCACTTTTAATGCGCTCTGGGCTATGCACTAGCAAGAAGTCTGTGCCGTGCTTTTTATCCAATTGCTCAATCGCAGGCACCACTATATCTCTCCCGTAGCCAACAGGTATGGACGTTTCAATCACCACAAGAACGTTGTTTTCAAAATGCGGTGCAAGCGCACGAAAGCAATTCAAAAAGGGTTCGTCTAAAATGTTTTTTTGCACATCGACCAGCAAAGGAATAGCCACTATAACAGCATCACTTTTTTTCACCATGGAAAAATCACTGGTGACCGTAAGTTGCCCAGAGGCAAAGCCTGAGTTGAGTGACTCGGCGAGGCCGTCTTCATTAGATTCGTATGCACCCTGCGCAAAAACACTGTGAAGCGCTGGGTTTATGTCGACAGCAACTACATGGATGCCGTGCTTAAGCATATTGGCCACAATGGCCTGGCCAATTTTACCGAATCCTACTACACTAATTTTTTTCATAGCTCTCTTTATACCATTTCAACGTATTGAAAACACCTTGCGACAAATTCACTTTTGGAGTCCAATCGTACATGTCGCGAAGCTTATTCACTTTGGGATAGCGCACACGAATTTCGGTAAAGTCCATGGGCACAAAATCAATTTTCGAGGTGCAGGTTTTTCCTTCTAAATCGGATGAAGCGCGAATAACTTCTTCACCCAAACTCACAGTAGATGCGATAGCCCAGGGGTTGCCTACATTGAAACACTCAGGGCCTTTGTGAGGTTTGCTGAAAATGGCCATCAGTGCATCCACAAAGTCGGTGATGTAGCACCACGAACGAATGGCCATGCCACTTCCTTCGATGCGAAGATTTGTGTGCTCAAGCACGTTTTTACAGAAATTTGCAATTGCGCCTTCTCCGATTTGTCGCGGACCGTATATGTTGAATGGGCGTATGATTGTGCTGTCCCAACCGTATTCTTCACTGTATCGGAAGATGAGTTGTTCGCCGCCAATTTTGCTGCCGGCGTAGCACCAACGTTTATCTTGTGGAGGACCAATGCGTTGATAGGAGTCTTCATCCACCTCAACAGCATCCGTTCCGAAAGTCTCGCTGGTACTCATGTCGAAAATGCGCTTTATGCCCAGTTCCACCATGCATTCCAACACGTTGTAAGTGCCAATAAGATTTACCTTGAGGGTCTTCGCGGGAAAGTTGTAGTAGTTGCTTACACCAGCGATGGCCGCCATGTGAAACACAATTTCGGCACCCTGCATGGAGAGCTTCAGATGTTCCTTGTCTAATATATCGCCCTGTGTAAACTGAACATCAGGGTGTTCTAATATGGTTGAATACTTGATCGCGTTTCGATGCAAATTGTCGAAAATGTGTACTTGATGACCTTCTGCGATAAGTCGCTCGGTGAGGTGTGATCCGATGAAGCCAGCTCCGCCGGTAACAAAGATTTTCATAGGGTATTTTTTGAACCCTGCGAAAGTAGCACAAATGTGTTGCTACAATGGAGCGTTTCGGTTATCAATTGCCTCTGTCTTTCGCGCTTTCAGAGAAGGTTTACACGAATTTGTTTTTTGTAAAGGAAGCAGCAAACCCGGCCAGCATCATAACCATAAAGGGGTAGGAGATGGCAAGGTAGCGTTGTTCAACAAAACCGATGCAGCTATGCAGAGCTATGAGGCCCAACGGTAGGCACATCCAAAGCAAATAGTCGATACGTTTTTTCCATATCCAATAAAGTAAAGCAATCAAACTGCAACTATTCACGGTGAGGAGCAGAAAAAAGCTCCAGATTTTTACAGCCTTTTGAGGTGCCTGCATTCGGGCGAACGCGGGGAAGGGAAGGTCGTCCACTCTGCTGGGGAAGAGTATCATACCTGCGAATTTGACCTTGTTGAGCGCGTAATAACGAAATGGGTGTGTGGCCTTGTAAGCCTGGGTGCAACGATCGGCACGTTCAATAATGGAGGCCATGAGTGCCACAGAGTCTTGGGGTGCAAGTGTATTGGCATGCATCCGGTGGTAATCCTCTCGCAGAGTGAGTAAAACGGTGCTGTCGTAAGCCGGAGTGTAATCGCTTTGGTCGAAGGGTAGTATTTCCGGTAGGCTCGGGTCGAAAAACCAATGCGATTCACCTCCTACGGCCCAAGGTTGAAAGTCGCCACCGGTTGCTAGGATCCAATTTCGGATGGCTTCAAATTCAGGGGTGATTTGCGGTTGGCATTCACCCAATGGCGCAATCAGAATTACGTTCCTTCCATAAGTGACCCGATTACGAATGGTCCAAGTGGTGAGGGCCAGTAACGACGGCAGAAGGAGTAGGAGGCACGCCCGCACGGTTTGTTTAGAAATGCCTTCACTCCAGAAAAGCAGAACACAAACACCAGGAACAACAACCAAAACGATGGGGCGCAAAAACAAGGCCGTGCATAGGCCAATGCCCGCCCATAGCAGGTATCTTTTTTTCCGGTGTAGCAGGTAAGAGCTGAAGCTGAACAGGGCGAGTATGGCGATTGAAATACACAGGCTGTCCGACAGGAGAAAGTTGTTACGCACTGCGGTGAACGTGCTCACACATGCAAGCAAGTAGGTGAGGTGCATTGCTCGTTTGGACTGAAAAATACGCGCGGCCAATAGACCTAAACAGAGCGTGGCAAAGATGTCGAATACTACCTGGAGCACCACCATAGATTGAAGAGCAGCAACCTCGGGAAGCACAGCGCGAAGAGGAAGGTAAAAAGGCAATAGACCGGGCATGCGGCACATGCCTTGGTAGTGCCCATCGTGGAGTAAACTCTCAAGAGGGTGGTAGTAGCCCAGCGATTCATTGGGCTGAAGCGCTATATAGCCAATGGAGGCATGGTTTGTCCAGTGTTCGCTGCGTAGCGCGATGAATAGTCCGAACCACACAAGCTTGGCCAAGGAGATGGCTAGCAACCAACGCAACAGAATGCTACGTTCAACGGGAAAGGCTTTGCAGAGAGTCACCACAGAGCGAAAGTAATGCGAAGCCTCATTGAATTATGACCGAAATCGATACACTTCCCACACGAGTTTAGACATGTCGCGCATGGCGAGGCGAAGGGTTTTCCAGCCGCCGCCTTTGGGAGTTCCGAAAATGCGGCGCAGATATTCAGTGGGCATTTCGATGGGCCTCGCTCCCTTGCGAAAAAGCTTGGCGCAGATTTCACTTTCAATCAATGAACTTGTGAGGCGAGGTTGAATACTTCGCAACTGTGAAAGGCGATACACCTTTACCCAGTTAACATCGCGAAGGAAAATACCGAGCACGTGTTGGTTGAAAAGACGGTTGCCCCAACTCAGCAGCTTGCGGTAGGTGCTATACCCTGTGTTTATTCTGTAAAATGCGTAATACGTGCTGTCGTCAAATGGCTTTACGGCACGCAGTAGTTCCAAGTCAAACTGATTGTCTCCGGGAATGGCGCACACGTATTCTTTGCATGCCGCCTCGTATCCAGAGCGAAGGGCATTGCCAATGCCTCTATTGATGTCGTGGCGAATGACGCGAATGCTAGGGTACTCCTTCGCTTTTGCGAGCACCTCATCGGCAGTGTTGTCGCTACTTCCATCGTCTACCACGATGAGTTCAAAATCGGAGGAAATTTCAGGAAGGAGGCCTAAACACAAATCAATCACTCGTCCAATGTTTCCTGCTTCGTTGTAGCAGAAAATAATGAGTGAAAGCGGGATTTTCGGTTGCATGGTTTTTTGTGCAACGCAAATCAAATCCGAAAATCAATACAAACCACCATCTGAATTTGGGAATTGTTGCTGTTGGTTTGGTTAAACGTTTTTTGCATTAAAAAAAAAGGCACGCATGCAATTCGAATACCCTTTTCCTGCAACAGGGCACGCATGCAATGCGAACAATAATTTCGTGCAATAGTGCACGCATGCATTTCGAATAACCTTTTCCTGCAACAGGGCACGCATGCAACGCGAACAATAATTTCGTGCAATAGTGCACACATGCAATTCGAATAACCTTTTCCTGCAACAGGGCACGCATGTAATGCGAATAATAATTTCGTGCAATAGTGCACGCATGCAATGCGTGCCTACCGTCAATTTCGCGAAGGGCTACCTATCACCTATCACCTATCACCTATCACCTATCACCTATCACCTATTACCTATCACCTATCACCTATTACCTATCCCCTCTTCAACAACGCCTTTTCCAACACTTCATGCATCTCTTGTACAAAATGAAATTTTAATCCTTTCAAATAGCGCTCATTGATTTCTTCGATGTCTTTTCGGTTGCGTTCAGAAAGAATGATTTCTTTGATGCCCGCGCGCTTGGCGGCTAGTATTTTTTCTTTGATGCCCCCCACAGGAAGCAC
Organism: Chryseobacterium gleum; assembly: GCA_945869405.1. Taxonomy (GTDB): domain Bacteria; phylum Bacteroidota; class Bacteroidia; order Flavobacteriales_D; family Sanyastnellaceae; genus JAIBBG01. The sequence continues at coordinate 5,468 of CAMBPD010000118.1, forward strand.
CTTTCCACGGAGGGTAATTTCACCTGTCATAGCAAGGAATTTTTTCACGCGTCGTTTCGTAAAAGCAGAGGCTAGCGCGGTGAGTATGGTTATACCTGCCGAGGGTCCGTCTTTAGGCACAGCTCCTTGTGGAACGTGAATGTGTACGTTGCGAGTTTCAAAAACTTCCTCATCGAGATCGAGAAGCTCCGAGTGTGCCTTTAAATATTCTAAGGCAATTACAGCACTTTCTTTCATGACGTCGCCCAAGTTTCCAGTGAGGGTCAACTTGCCCTTTCCCTTGGTGAGAGAGGTTTCGATGAACAGAATGTCACCGCCCGTTGGCGTCCATGCCAAACCAGTAACAACGCCCGGGGTGTCGTTGTCGGAGTACTTATCTCTTTCGTAGGATGGGCCCAATACCTTCAGCACATCTTGCTCTTTCAGATCTGTGCTGAATTTTTCTTCCATTGCCATTTGCTTGGCACGATTGCGCACCAATTTGCCAATCCGTTTTTCCAACGCGCGCACACCGCTTTCGTTGGTGTATTCTTCGATAAGCTTCACCAATACAGCATCGCTGAATCGGATGTTTCGCTGCGTTATACCGTTTTCGCGAAGTTGTTTAGGTACAAGGTGACGCTTGGCAATCTCGAGCTTTTCTTCCACGGTGTAGCCCGACACTTCGATAATTTCCAATCGGTCGCGAAGAGCAGGTTGAATAGAGCCAAGCGAATTGCTTGTTGCTATGAACATGACCTTCGATAAGTCGTAATCGAGCTCCACATAATTGTCGTAAAACGCATGGTTTTGCTCTGGGTCGAGCACCTCGAGCAGCGCGCTTGAAGGGTCGCCGTGAATGCCTTGACCAACCTTGTCGATTTCATCTAAAACAAAAAGAGGATTCGACGTGCCCGACTTTTTCAATGATTGGAGTATGCGTCCGGGCATAGCACCGATGTAGGTTTTGCGATGGCCGCGTATCTCAGCTTCATCGTGAAGGCCACCCAAGGCCATACGCACATACTTGCGACCGAGTGCTTCCGCAATCGATTTCCCCAAAGAAGTTTTCCCAACACCAGGAGGGCCATACAGGCACAGAATGGGCGCCTTCATATCGCCCTTTATTTTCAAAACGGCTAAGTGTTCGATGATGCGCTCTTTCACTTTTTCCAACCCAAAGTGGTCGCGGTCGAGCACTTCTTTGGCGTGCTTTAAATCGAAGTTGTCTTCGCTGTAATCACCCCAAGGCAAATCGAGCAGGGTATCTACGTAGTTTGCTTGCACACTGTATTCTCCTGCCTGCGGATTCATACGCTCAAGCTTGCCAATCTCTTTTGTGAATGCCTTGGCCACATGTTCTGGCCATTGCTTTTCTGAGGCTCGGCGTTTCTTTTCTTCAATTTCTTCCTTCATGGGGTTCGCCCCAAGCTCATCTTGTATTTGCTTTAACTGTTGGTGAAGAAAATATTCACGCTGTTGCTTGCTGATGTCGACGTGTACTTTTTTATGAATCTCATTTTTCATCTCCAACATTTGAAGCTCTTTGTTGAGAAGCTCTAATACTTTGGAGGAACGTTTTCCGAGATCAGCAATTTCTAGCAGCATCTGTTTGTCGGCTGCACCCACTTTCATGTTCGACGAAATGAAATTGGTGAGGAAACTCAATCCATGAATATTCTTGATGGCCATGGAGGCCTCATTTGGAATGTCGGGTGAAATTTGAATTATCTTGAGCGACATCTCCTTGAGTGATTCAAAAAGGGCCTGCTGCTCTTTGCTCTCGTTGTTGCGGTTTTTTTCCGGATACACTTTTACCTGTGCGGTAAAGTAGGGGTCTGTGGAAACCAACCCCGTTATTTCGAAGCGTTTCTTGCCCTGCAGAATTACCGTTGTGCTGCCATCAGGCATGCGCAGCATGCGCATAATGGTCGCTTGCGTACCAATGCGGTGAAGGTCTTCAAAAGTGGGCTCTTCAATATCCGGATTGGTTTGCGCAACCACACCGATAATCTTATTGCCCTTGTTGGCTTCTTGCACTAGTTTGATGCTCTTGTCGCGCCCTACCGTAATGGGTATCACCACACCTGGGAAAAGAACGGTGTTGCGCAAGGGCAACAGCGGTAGCACCTCTGGCGTGTGTTCGTTGTCCATCAACTCCTCATCTTCTGGGGTTATGAGAGGTATGTATTCGTGGTCTTCGATCTCTTGATCAGACAGATAGGATTTCCAAGGTTTCATGCTTTTCAGTCTAGAGGATAAATTGATTTTGCCGGTGAACGTGCGGTAACTACCGAGCGAGGCGGTTCGCGCTTTTCAATGCATGTGCCATGCATCGATTCACTGACTTTATGACGGATGGCGCTGGTGGGATGTATCCTCGAACACGCGGGTAAGAAGAGTTTTTATTTCTGTGGTTAATGGCAACGAACGGCGTTGCATCACCTTTTCGATGGTAGCAAATGCTTTGTCTAAATCGTAAGTCTCCATGCCTTCAGCACCGCCCCATGAGAATGAAGGAAGGTGTTTATTGGGGAATCCGCCGCCGAATATATTGGCTCCAACACCAGTAACGGTTCCCGTGTTAAACATCGTGTTGATGCCACACTTGCTGTGATCTCCCATGATGAGGCCACAAAATGTCAGTCCGGTGTCAGCGAAATCTCCCTTCACGTAACTCCAGATTTTCACGCTGGAATAATTGTTTTTTAGGTTTGAGGTATTTGTGTCTGCACCTAAGTTGCACCATTCTCCAATAATGGAGTTGCCCACAAACCCGTCGTGCGCTTTGTTGGAATACCCCCAGAAAATGGAGTTGGAAATTTCACCTCCAACTTTGCAGTGTGGCCCAATGGTGGTGGCACCGTACACCCTCGTTCCAAGCTTGAGCGTGGAATGCTTTCCCAGGTAGAAAGGGCCACGGATGTGTGTTCCCTCCATAATTTCGGCATTCGCATCGATGAAGATAGGACCTTCGTTGGTGTTGAATGTTGTGGCATACACCGTTGCGGATGGATGGATGAACAGCAGCTTTGGGTCGCCGATGAGGGTGTTGGAGGCGTGCAATGGAGAAGGATGTGTGGCGTTCGAGGTTAGCGTGGCATCGAACGTGATGGCCATTGCATTCTTCGAAAACAAATCGGTGAG
>CAMBPD010000119.1 GCA_945869405.1 Chryseobacterium gleum
CCTTTTACAATAGTCAAACAAGAACTCACGATCAAATTGCATATCAAGCTTATCATCCCGTTTCAAACCTGGAGCAACTGACTTTGACCATAAAAAGGTGTTTTTGCCTTTGTAATCAGGGTCTTTTCCTCCGATATTCTTTAGAGTAGTTAAATGATCTTTAATCATATGGAATTATTAATTGGTTTTGAAGTGGGTATTTCGTGATAATTATGTGCATGCAAAATAATCGATTTGCATAAGTCTCGGATAACCGGCTATATTGGTTTTTCAACAACTGCACCCAGGCATGCGTGAACGAGCCCAACGATTCAATAACGAATAACAAGCAGGGGGTGATGTCTAAGCTGATAACACTTAATCCCAAGATGCTAGTCTGTGTGAGAATCAATTTATCTCGCTTCCATCTCTTTCAACGTCCTCTTTGCATCCTCAGAAATCATGATTCCTAGAAACACACGCACTGAATTTTCGGTAGTAGCAAATGCCGTATCTGCAAGGTCTTCGACGACTGCGGGCTCAACATGTTGCAGAGCAATCCTTTTGAGCGTTTCCAAGGTAGGAAAATCGGTGGTAACCTGAACCACGTTGCGCGCGTTCAGGTATCTCATAATGTCTGCGGCTTCCATGCCCTTGGATGACTGCAAAATAACCTTGCCACCGTCAGAAAGAAATTGATTCAACATAGAAACTAAGTCCTTGAGCGGTTCAGAATGCCCCAGCAAATAATCGAAGTAATCGATACAGACAAAAGTGCAATTCGCCATATATCTGCGCATTTCTTCCTGCATATGAACGACATGGAGAAGAACCTTTTCCGATGACACACACATGATAAGCTCCCCCCTATCTATCAGTAGATTCGCAGCGCTGCTCAACAGATGAGTTCCACCGTTTCCGATATCGCTTCTAATAAGCAAAACGTTACTATCGCCAGGATCATTTAAAAAATCAAGAATCGGTTGAACTGTTTTCTCAGGATGATCAGCACAGAACTCCTCAAGCCTTCCACAATGGGTCAGCTTTATGAATTGCGAATTAAGGTTATCCGAATAATTTGTCATGAAAAGCATTATGAGTTTTCAAAGGTATTCGGATTATACCGGGCTAAACTGAATGTTTAAAACTCCAAAGACGACTATGGCCAATAGACGACACTCGGGTTGGGCAATTTTAAACGATTTATGTTTACTTTTTTCTAGGTTCGTTAATTTTTAGTGTCTTGTAATGGAAAGAACTATTAACGAGGACAAAATCAAGTTGTTCATTGATTTTGGTGAACAAATCTTTAAATCTCTCTAAATAATGTGGTGGTTTCAACGTGTTAACCCAAAATTCTGTTGTTCCAAAATGAAGAGATGTAATTTTGGCTTAGGGGTTTTGTATTGAAGTGTTGACTCCTGTTTTTTTTGCAATTTTGAATTAATGAATTCGTGTCACGAGGAGCTTAGAGTATTGCGTAAAATTAAGCCTATTTTCGCGGCCTAACCATTCAACGACAATGGCGCAAAACCCGCATTTCAACAAGAACGAAGACAAAATGATGCAACTTGTAGGGGGCTTGCAACACAAGCTCAACAAGGTGTATGAAGGTGGTGGCAAAGCACGCGTAGCCAAAGAACACGAAAAAGGAAAGCTTACGGCTCGCGAACGCATCGACTATCTGCTCGATGAGGATGCACCACGAATAGAAATTGGTGCTCTTGCTGCCGATGACATGTATAAGGAACACGGTGGCTGCCCGGCCGCTGGTGTGGTAGTCGTAATGGGGTATGTGCGCAAAAAGCAGTGCATTGTAGTAGCCAACGATGCCACTGTGAAAGCCGGCGCTTGGTTTCCTATGACAGGCAAAAAGAACCTGCGAGCGCAGGAGATTTCTATGGAAAATCGCTTGCCCATCATTTACCTCGTGGATAGCGCTGGGGTTTTTCTTCCATTACAAGACGAGATTTTCCCCGACAAAGAACATTTTGGACGCATCTTCCGCAACAACGCCATCATGAGCAGTCGCGGCATTCCGCAGATCGCCGCGATTATGGGCAGTTGTGTAGCTGGTGGAGCCTACCTCCCCATCATGAGCGATGAAGCCATGATCGTGGACAAGACGGGGACCATCTTTCTCGCTGGCTCTTACCTAGTAAAAGCGGCCATTGGTGAAGACATCGACAACGAGACGCTTGGTGGTGCAACCACACACTGCGAAATCTCGGGGGTTACGGATTATAAGGCCAAGGACGATAAAGACGCGCTGAACAGGATTAAGAATATCATGGATAAAATGGGGCGTATTTCGCCGTCTGCAGGTTTCGACCGTGCAGCACCTGCCCCTCCCCGTTTCTCTGCGAAAGAACTGTATGGAATAATGCCCGACGACCGGGTGAAACCCTACAATGTGCTGGATATTATACAACGCTTGGTAGACCAAAGCGAGTTCGACGAGTACAAGCCCGATTACGGGAAAAGTATTGTATGCGGCACTGCTCGCATCGACGGCTGGGCGGTTGGCATCGTGGCCAATCAGCGACAAATGGTAAAGAGCAAAAAGGATGGTATGCAAATCGGTGGTGTGATTTACACAGATAGCGCCGATAAGTCGGCTCGCTTTATCATGAATTGTAACCAGCGCAACATTCCGTTGGTGTTCTTGCAAGATGTGACCGGCTTTATGGTGGGTTCTCGCAGTGAACAAGCGGGTATCATAAAGGACGGAGCGAAGATGGTGAATGCCCAGGCCAACAGTGTGGTGCCGAAGTTTACCATTATCACAGGCAATAGCTACGGCGCAGGCAATTATGCGATGTGTGGAAAGGCATACGATCCACGTCTTATTGTGGGCTGGCCCACTGCACAAGTGGCAGTAATGGGCGGTGCTCAAGCGGCGAAGGTTCTCCTACAAATTGAAGTCGCTTCGCTTAAAGCCAAAGGAGAGGAAATTACGAAGGAGCGCGAAGATGAGCTTTACAACAAGATTAAAGACCGTTACGATGCTCAGATTTCTCCCTATTACGCTGCTGCTCGCTTGTGGCTCGATGCAATCATAGATCCGGCAGATACCCGCCAGTGGATAGCCATGGGAATTGAGGCGGCCAACAATGCCCCCGCTGAGCGAGCTTACAATGTGGGGGTTATACAGACGTGACGGAGCCGCCATCGGCCATCAACTTCTGCGATATTTTACTCATCACAAACTGAAATTGCTCATCGAGCGTCAGGTGAGAGTTGTCTACTACGATTGCGTCGTCGGCCTGCACCAAAGGGTCGTGAACCCTTGTAGAATCAATATGGTCGCGCTGATTTATGTTGCGAAGCACGTCATCCATAGAGGTGTCTACTCCCATGGTGCGGAGCTCTTCGAATCTGCGTTTAGCGCGAATGCTTGGGTCGGCTGTCATGAAGAGTTTCAACTCTGCATCAGGTAAAACAACTGTTCCAATGTCGCGTCCATCCATGACCACTCCCTTCGATTCAGCCATGCGCTTTTGCATGCGCACAAGTTTCATGCGCACTTCCTTAACTGCGGAAATTGGCGATACGCTGTTGCTTACCTGCAAGGTGCGTATTTCCCGTTCCACTAATTGACCGTTCAAATAGGTCTCATAGCGGTGTGTATCTGTGTTGTAACGAAAGTTGATCATCACCATTTCGAGTGCGGGAATCAATGCGGATTCGTTCACAATGCCCTCACTAGAAACATATCCGTGTTGCAAAGCATACAGCGTCATGGCTCTGTACATCGCTCCCGAGTCGATGTATATATAGTTGAGCTCGCGAGCAATTGCCTTGGCGATAGTGCTTTTTCCACAGGAAGAAAAGCCATCAATAGCAATATTTATCTTGTGTTTCACGGGATGGTTGAGGTTTGCTGCGAAAGTAAACCAATTCAATCTATTCAACGCAACAACTCTGAATCTGCTAGTCTCAATCCTTCGCTTGCCCCCATAGAAATGGAACGCCAATCATCCATTTTTAGAAGTTCATTGGCTTGCGGATCTACAATAAACCTCTGTGTGGCTTGCAAAGCATAATGAACCAAGCCTGCAGCTGGGTAGACCTGCAGCGAAGTTCCTACTACGAGGAAAATATCCGCCACAGAAATTTTGTTAGCCGCTATTTCAAGCATGGGAACATCTTCTCCAAACCATACAATGTGTGGCCTTAACTGTGTCCCATTTTCGCACATATCACCGATGTGCAAGTGCCAGTTTTCTATTGGGTAAACGAGTTGAGAATTTGCCGTGCTGCGCGACTTGCGAATTTCTCCGTGCAGGTGAAGCACATCCGTGCTTCCTGCTCGCTCGTGTAAATCGTCGATGTTCTGCGTGATGACCGTTACATCGAATTCATCTTGCCAGCGCGCGATGAGCTGATGTCCTTCGTTGGGTTGTGCCTCAAGTATTGCTTTTCGGCGTTGGTTGTAAAACTCCAACACTAGCGCTGGATCACGCTCCCAGGCTTCGGGAGTCGCTACATCTTCAAGGCGGTGGTTCTCCCATAAACCATCGCTCCCGCGAAAGGTGGGTATACCACTCTCGGCGCTCATTCCAGCTCCTGAAAAGACAATCAAACGTTTCATAGATGGTAGAAATTAATAAACCTATCGAAACAATAGTGCATCTCACACGGTGTGTTCCAATTTCGTACACGTGTACCTTCGGTTTTTCACCAAACGACATGTCCAAAGCGTTCCATGACTTGATGACCAATTGAAAAATAAATGATAAGTCCAATGATGTCGTTAAGGGTTGTCACAAACGGCCCTGTGGCCAAGGCTGGATCTATCTTAAACCGGTGCAACGTCATGGGTATCCATGTGCCAAAGAAACTGGCAAACAGAATCACAAAAAACAAAGCGATACTTGCTGTGATGCACAAGGATAGATCCATGTGGAAGAGCAGGCTCACAGCGAGTATGATGGCAGAGCACACCGAGCCGTTGACTAGGCCAACACGCAACTCCTTCCACAGCTTTTGCGACAGCGACTCTTCTAATGCGCTTTGGTTGGCAAGCGCCTGCACCACAAGTGCAGCCGATTGCACGCCCACATTACCTCCCATCGCAGCGATGAGAGGCATGAAGATGGCCATTGCCGGGTTTTCAGTTATATCAAATACACCAATGATGTTGGCACTTATCATGCCTCCCGCCATGCCGATGAGGAGCCAAGGCAAGCGCGCGCGAGTAAGGGTGCGAACACTATCGCTGTGCTCCACGTCTTCCGAAATACCACTTGCCATTTGGTAGTCTTTTTCGGCTTGCTCCTTGATGATATCCACAACATCGTCGATGGTGATTCGACCAAGAAGCTTGTTATGTTCGTTCACTACTGGAAGAACGACCAAGTCGTATTTTTCCATCACCTTGGCTACCTCTTCTAAGGGTGCGCTTACATTTACTGTGCGCACTTTGCTTTGCTTATACAAGTCCTTGATGGCGGTGCGCAAACTGGAGAGATTGAAGAGCATGTACTTCACGCTTAATGTCCCTAAAAGAACATCATCGTCGTCCACTACATAAATGGTGAAGATGTTGTCGAGGTCTTCTGCTTGCTTGCGCATCTCGCGAATCGCCTGAGTTACGCTCCAATTTTGATTCACACGAATAAGCTCAGTACCCATAATAGCGCCTGCCGTTCCCTCGGCATGCGTCATAAGGTCAATAATATCGTTGGCCTGATCCGTGTCTTCCAACAAGGCGATTACCTCTTCTTGCTTTTGCTCAGGAAGCTCGGCAATTACGTCGGCGGCATCGTCGGAGTCGATGTTCTCGATGAGTTCCTCTGCTATTTCCCTGCTGGTTAAACTCGATAAGAGCTTCTCGCGCAAATCGTCGTCGAGCTCCAGGATAACATCCGCTGCTTTCTCTTCGTCGAGCAAACGATAGACATAAACGGCTTCATCACGTTTGAGTTCATTGAGCAATTCGGCAATATCTGCCGCGTGAGCGTCAATGGTTGCTTGCGCTATTGCGGTGTCCTTGCCGTCCGCAATCCACTCGCGGAGCTCCGACAGAAGCTCTTTGGAAAGTAGGAATTGCATAATCGAGGGTTCATTGAATGATCATTCTTTAATCTAAGCCGCGCGAAGGTAATTGATTAAGCAGGAATTGACAAGCCGAATGTTTGTCAGTCTCGTTTGTCTCGAAAAAACTCCGTTAGCAGTTTGGCGCAATCGTCGGCCAACACTCCGCCCAACACCTCGCAACGAGGATGCACGATGCCTTGTCCATTGTCTTGGTGGTTTCCAAACTTACTGAAGCCACGCTTTTCATCGTAGGCTCCGAAAACGATGCGTCCGATGCGCGTGTTGTATGCCCCACCAGCACACATCACACAAGGCTCAAGAGTTACATAAAGCGTGCACTCGTGTAACGACTTTCCATTGAGAAATTCCGACGCTGAGGTGTAGGCTTGCATTTCAGCATGCGCAGTGAAGTCGTGCAAACGCTCCGTAAGGTTGTACCCCCGTGCAATAACCTGCCCTTTGCAAACAATTACACAGCCTACAGGCACCTCATTAGCATCATACGCATTCATCGCTTCTCGCATAGCCATGCGCATATACTTCTCGTCTTTTTCAGTTGTAACTTCTTCCACTGATACAAATTTGTGCAGCAAGATACGTGTACTTTGCGCTGCTGATTGATGGAATGAACGCGTCACCAAAACATCGGATTTTAGTTGCGCCTCTCGACTGGGGTTTGGGCCACGCCACGCGCTGCGCGCCTCTAATCGATCGGTGGTTAGCAGACGGTCATGAAGTGATTTTAGCCTCCAATGGACGAAGTGCTTTATGGTTGAAAGATCGGTATCCAACCCTTGAATTGCTTTCGGATATTCCGGACTACCGTGTGACCTACCCCACCAGTGGTAGTATGACCCTTCATTTTGCCAAACATTTTTTGCGCCTGCGAAAAGTTGTTCAACTAGAGCATGCCTGGTTGCAAAGAATTGTGCTGGAAAAGAATATCCATCAAGTATGCAGTGATAACCGATACGGTCTTTACCATCACGATATACCCTGCTCCATTATCACGCACCAATTGAACTTGCGCGTGCCTTTTCTGCTGCGTTGGTCGGTGCGCAGACTACTGAATCGATATTTACAGCAGTTCTCTGCGGTGTGGATTCCCGATCATGCGGGATCACCCAACCTGAGTGGATCACTTTCACATGGGGGTAAAAGAGAATTCGATACACAGTTCATAGGGCCCTTGTCGCGCTTTCAGCAAACCAAAAGCGCGGAAGGTAACAGTGACTATCAAGTTGTGGCGTTGATATCTGGACCCGAGCCATCTCGCGCAAATTTTGAACAGCAGTTACGCATCGTGTTAGAACAATTGCATCGCCCTGCTCTATTGGTTTTGGGTTTACCAGGTTCCCCTATACATGAGCAAAAAGGGTTACTCCAAATCGTAAACCATCTTTCGGACACAGAATTGGCCAACGCCTTGCGCGGATCCAAGTTGATTATTTGTCGATCGGGATACAGCACCATCATGGACTTGAATGCTTTGGGCGTAAAGGCTTTGCTGGTTCCTACTCCAGAGCAAACCGAGCAAGAATACCTTGCGCGATATCATGCCCATGAAGGCAAGCATTCTATGGTGGAACAAAAGAGGTTGTCTCTGGAAGTGCTAAGGACTCAACTCGAACACTAACGGCTATGCCTACTTTTGCTCACTATGGCGAAGGTATTATTTATTGAAAGCGTTCACGACATCTTACACAAGAGGCTAGAAGATGCGGGCTATGCCTGCGATTTTCGCTATGAAATGTCTCGCGTGCAGCTTTTGGAAATAGCATCGAGCTATGAGGGTGTTGTGGTGCGGTCTCGCATCAAGCTGGATCGTGAATTTATCGATGCAGCGCCGAATCTTCGCTTTATTGCTCGCAGCGGTAGTGGGTTAGAAAACATTGATTTGGACTACGCCGAAAGCAAGGGCATTTCCGTTTACAATTCACCAGAAGGCAATCGAGATGCAGTCGGCGAACACGCCGTGGGCATGTTGCTTATGTTGCTCAACAATTTGCGTCAGGCCGACGCCGATGTGCGCGCCGGGCGTTGGCCACGTGAAGAGAACCGCGGTTCTGAAATCGCTGGAAAAACGGTAGGTATTATTGGATACGGAGTTATGGGTAGTGCTCTCGCCCAGAAGCTCAGCGGCTTTGGAGCTCGCGTAATAGCTTACGACAAGTATAAGAGTCGGTATGGCGATGCTGCTGCTCGCGAGGTTAGTCTCGAAGTGCTTAAAGCGGAGGCCGACATTGTGAGTCTGCACTTGCCGCTCAACGACGAAACGCATTATTATGCTGATGCCTCATTCTTCAACTCGTTTGCAAAGCCCATTTACTTCATCAACACTGCCCGCGGCAAGAACCCCGACACCCAAGCACTTGTCGATGCGCTCAAAAGCGGCAAGGTTCGCGGAGCCTGTCTAGACGTTATCGAATATGAAAAGGCCTCACTAGAAGGACTTGAGCAAGCCCCTTCGCTTACCGCCATGCGCGAGCTCATCTGCATGTCGAACGTGGTCCTATCTCCGCACATTGCAGGCTGGACGCGCGAGTCGTATGAGAAGCTGAGCATT
>CAMBPD010000120.1 GCA_945869405.1 Chryseobacterium gleum
GCATTCAACAAAGATAAAATTCGTGAAGTGTTTGAAGAGCTCGAATTTAGAGCACTGCTCAAACGAGTCATTGGAGAGGAACCAGCCCCCGACAAAGCAGTGCAGGGGGAATTGTTTTTTATAGAAGACCCCGATGCGGCAACCAACAATGTTACTCCATCTTTTAAAACCATCCTCGACATTCCCCATCATTATCACCTCGTCCGAGAAGATGAAGATGTACACGCATTGATAGAGCGTCTCAAGAAAGCATCTGTCTTCTGTTTCGATACTGAAACGACTGAACTTGACCCCATCAACGCAAGCCTTGTGGGATTGTCTTTTTCAGTGACTCCGCACGAAGCATACTATGTGCCTATGCCTGCTGATGCGGAACAAGCCCGTATATTCTTGCAACGCTTCGCCCCGATTTTTTTAGATGAAACAAAAGAACTTGTTGCGCAGAATTACAAGTATGACCACAAGATGCTGCTGAAATACAACATCGAAGTTCGCAACAAGGTTTTCGATACTATGGTGGCGCACTACCTTATCAATCCGGACGGTAAACATGGCATGGACGAGCTCAGTGAAAACTACCTTCAATACAGCCCGATCTCTATCGAGACCCTTATCGGAAAAAAAGGGAAAACACAAGGGTCCATGGCCGACCTATCTCCTGAAGAGATTACGGACTATGCCGCTGAAGACGCCGACATCACCCTCCAATTGAAACAACGCTTTGAGCCAGAGTTGCACGTTGGAAAAATCAGAACTGTGTTTGATGATGTTGAAATACCACTCATCAATGTGCTTGCAGCAATGGAGTTGGAAGGCGTGAGAATTGACGAGCATTTTCTTCGCAACTACAGCGAAACACTACAAGCAGACATTTTAATCGCCGAAGAAGATATCTGCACAATGGCCGGGGAAAAATTCAATGTCGACTCACCGAAACAACTTGGTATCATTTTGTTTGAAAAAATGAAAATAACCGACCAGGTGAAAAAAACGAAAACTGGTCAATACAGCACCGACGAAAACACCCTATCCAAGTTCGAACACGACAACCCAATCATTGCGCGAATACTCGATTATCGTGAGTTGCGCAAACTCAAGTCCACCTATGTTGATGCCCTACCCGCGCTAATCAATAAGCATACAGGAAGAGTGCATACCAATTATGGGCAAACTGTAGCAGCTACCGGACGACTCGCCTCCAACAACCCAAACTTGCAAAACATTCCCATTCGCACACCGCGCGGAAAAGAGATTCGCAAAGCATTTATTCCGCGCAGCGAAGAATACACACTTCTCTCTGCCGACTATTCTCAAGTGGAGCTGCGCATCATAGCCGCGCTAAGCAATGATGAAAATATGTGCGACGCCTTCTTGCATGGTGAAGACATTCACAAGGCCACCGCCGCCAAGGTTTTTGGTGTTCCCATTGAGGAGGTAAATAAGGATATGCGCTCCAAGGCCAAGGCCGTAAACTTCGGAATCATCTACGGACAAGGAGCGTTCGGATTGGCACAAAACCTTGGCATTCCACGGGGAGAGGCGAAGGCAATAATTGAATCATACTTTCAGCAATTCTCCAGCTTGAAAAGCTACCAACACGAAACCATTGAGTTCGCCAAGAAAAACGGCTTCATCGAGACAATCCTCGGTAGGCGCAGATATTTGGCAGACATCAACTCGGCCAATGCTGTAGTGCGCGGATTTGCAGAGCGCAACGCCATCAACGCCCCCATTCAAGGGTCGGCTGCAGACATCATCAAAGTAGCTATGGTGAACTTACACAGGGAAATGAAGCAACGGAAAATGCGCTCGCGCATGATCATGCAAGTGCACGATGAATTGGTGTTTGATGCGCACTTGAACGAGGTAGACGAATTGAAAATACTCGTCGCAGAAAAAATGAGCGGTGCCCTACAAATGCGCGTGCCGCTTGTTGTAGATATGAATACAGGAGCTAATTGGTTGGAGGCGCATTGATACCTGTGTATATTCGCACCCGAAATTTTGCACCCATAGCTCAGACGGTTAGAGCAACTGACTCATAATCAGTGGGTCCTTGGTTCGATCCCAAGTGGGTGCACTACACATTGAAAAGCCCCGCAATGCGGGGCTTTTTTTATATCAGCCGTTTTGACTCAATTCAACATCGGCATATGCGCCCCCCGAAGCCTGAAGGGCTTCACTTTCAGTTCCCCCGAGCGCAGCTCGGGATTAGACCTACAATCTTAAATTCTTGAATTCACTAAACTCCCGAAGCCCGAAGGGCTTTACTAATAATTCACCCGAGCGCAGCTCGGGACGAGTCGCTTAACTATGCGCACAGCTGCCCATTCGACTACTGATTAAATTCAACCGTTACCTAAGCACGATAAACTTCTCTTCTCGCTCTACCATCACCCCAACCGGCCGCGCAAAAGCACCACACCCGAAATCGTGCATACGTTGCTCCAATGAAGCAGCAGCTTGCGGCGGTATAGCAATTAGCAGTCCGCCACTGGTTTGCGGGTCGCACATCACCATCAGTTGTGGCAAACTGAGCTGTTCAATTTTAGCCGCGTAATGCGAATAATTCTTCATCGTCATGTCTGGATAAATGTGCGCCGATACATAGCCTTCTAAAAACGGGTATACGGGCAACGAGGTAAAATCGACACGAGCGGTTAACCCGCTTGAATCACACATCTCGAGCAGGTGCCCGGCAAAGCCAAAGCCAGTCACATCGGTCATAGCATGCACCTCAACATGCGACGCAAGATCCTCTCCCAACTTATTGAGCGTGCTCATATACGAAACGCACGCCTCCAAATGGCTTAGATCTTCGAGCTTACCGCGCTTCATTGCTGCTGTTATTATGCCCGCGCCCAATGGCTTGGTTAAGTACAATAAATCACCTTCGCGCGCGCCACTGTTTCGTATCAATCCCTCTTTCTGCACTGCACCATTCACCGATAACCCGAAGATGGGCTCCGTGCTCTCGATGCTGTGCCCGCCAGCAAGCGGAATGCCGGCCAACCTGCAGATGAAACGCGCACCTTCAAGCACCTGAGCCGCATGCGCCGCAGGAATTTTCTCTATCGGCCAACCCAAAATGGCAAGCGCCATCATTGGCTTTCCTCCCATAGCATACACATCACTCAACGCATTGGCGGCAGCAATTTTCCCAAACGTGTAGGCATCATCCACCATCGGCATGAAAAAGTCTGTTGTACTTATAAGCCCTTCCGATTCGTTCCACGCATACACTGCCGCATCATCATTCGTTTCACTCCCCACCCACAGTCTATTGTCTGCGGGAAATACCTCCTGGGTGTGCAGAATCTCCTTCAATGCCGAGGGTGATAATTTGCACCCGCAACCCGATCCCTTGCTGAACTGTGTAAGTCTAATTTCTTCCATTTTCAATCATTAACCTTGGGCTGTAACAACAGCAACTCCTTTGCAATTTCTTCCACCCCCTCCGAAGTGGCCTCTATTTTACCTATCGAACTTCCTTTGCGCTCGTGTATGGAGTGCTCGTAGTTGCGGTCGTAATAATCGAGCAACGGCATAACCCATCCCACCATGTCGCCTGCATTCAATGCGTCTATGCTCACCTTCACCCTGTCGCCTCCCATGCGTTTGGTAATCCCTATTGTTTTCTCGGCCAATATAGCCGTGTCAAATTTCCCGTATTCATCCAAGATTCTCAATGCTCGTGAGTGCACATCGCGATCAATCATAACCAAGCTTGATGCACCGAAATGATCAAAAAACACGTCGGGTATGCGCACTCGGCCAATGAACCTACTCTCGTTCTCTATCCATATTCTACTGGCCTTGGAGTGCTTATTCAGCTCCCATGCCAACGCGTTTTCAAAGGCCTCCTGCGTAGGTTGCAGTGGCAAACCAATACCTCCAAATGCAGAACCTCGGTGGTTCGCCAAACCCTCTAAATCAATGATCGATTCGCCACGGTTTCGAAGCTCATGCAATAGCTCTGTTTTGCCCGCACCTGTTTTGCCCGACACAACCATCAATGGCCATTGGTGCGCGAAATGCTCCAGGCACCATTGGCGAAATTGTTTGTAGCCACCGTCCAACACATATACTTCAAGACCTGCCGAGCGCAGCACCCAAGCCATGGTGTTACTCCTAATGCCCCCACGCCAACAATACAAACAGACCTTGCCGTCTTTGGCGATTGAGCGCGCAGTGTCGATGTATTCGACGAACTTGTGACCTACCAATTGATAGCCCAATCGCACAGCGGCGTCACGCCCTTGTTGCTTGTACGTTGTGCCCACTTGATGGCGCTCATCATCGTTGAGCAATGGCAAACTAAAGGCGCCGTGAATATGCCCATCCTGATACTCTTTAGGACTGCGCGCATCGAGCAGCGGTAGTCCTTCATGTGTCTGTTCTAGAAAAGAAGTTATGTCGATAGTGTCGGCCATGGCTTATCTGCCATCGCCGTCAAGAAGATTGCCTAGACCGCCCAAAATACCACCCTCTTCCTTCCTTCCACCTATTCCTCCATAGGCAGCAATGCGCGAGGCCAATCGTGAAATGGGGAGCGTTTGTAGCCATACGGTGCCCGGGCCTCGAAGGGTCGCAAAGAAAAAACCTTCGCCACCAAAGAGCGTGTTCTTAACACCTCCCACAAACTGAATATCGTAGTCAATCGTTTGTGTGTAAGCAACCACACACCCCGTATCAATCTTGAGTACTTCGCCCGGCTGTAAGTCACGTTTCATGATGTGACCACCTGCATGGCAAAACGCCATGCCATCGCCCTCAAGCTTCTGCATGATGAAGCCTTCACCACCAAACAGACCTGTGCCCAACTTGCGTTGAAATTCAATGCCGATAGATACTCCTTTGGCTGCGCACAAGAATGAGTCTTTCTGACATACTATCTTACCATTCAACTGTTGCAAATCAAATGCGATAATCTTCCCTGGATAGGGAGAGGCAAATGCCACTTTAGCTTTTCCCCCACCTCGATGGGTAAACATCGTCATAAACAAACTTTCACCTGTGAGCAATCGCTTTCCTGCGCCTACTAGCTTGCTGAAAAAACCACTCGCCTGCTGACTGCCGTCACCAAAAACTGTTTCCATCTGCACGCCGTCATCCATGTACATGAATGCTCCTGATTCCGCCACGACAGTTTCCTGTGGATCCAATTCTATTTCTACGCATTGCATCTCTTCTCCATAGACGCGATAATCGATCTCGTGATTTGTTCTCATGCAATAAAGTTTCTTTGTTGCCACAAATGTAAAGCTATCATCATGTAAATAGGAATGTGCGCATGTGACTGTCCATTGTGCAAATCGATTACATTTGATTCACCTTGACTCTTTCTGCCATGCTACAAACCATACTCTCGATTAGCATTTCGTTGATATGTGCCTCAGCGTGCTGTCAATTGCCTGTAAGACCGTTAGCGAGCAACATTTACACCTCATCAGAACATCCATTCTTCTCGAACCGCAGCGCTTGGATTGAACAAGTTGAATCGCGTGATGAACACCAAACTATTTGGAAACATGCCGACGGTAGAGTGATGATTGAAGCCAGCCATCGTCCTCTTCATTATAAGCAAGAGCGCATGTGGCAGCGCATCAACGCTTCATGCAAAAGCACTGCAAGCGGCTGGCTGGCAGATGAGCAATCGCATGCGGTTGCCCTAGGCCACAATGGAAGTATAACAACGGATGCCAGAGGTAATCAACGATTCACACAAGAAGCACAAAGCACGCTGAATGGAACACCACTCACATTTGAAATGACCGCATTATCGCCTACAACATTTCAAAGCGAACCAACCAACTCAACCATTACTAAAACGATTGATGTTTTTGAAAACGCAGCGAAATACAGCTATGTGCTGCAGCACGCTCCGTCAGACACCGACGACTACTCCACTTTCACCGAGGTGTTCACCACAAACACACCATGCCACATCGTAACCCATGCCAATGAAGGCAGATGGGAAGGCGAAAACTGGCTTGGACCGTTGCATGTTATTGACGAAACAGGCCAGCAAGTTGCTTCGCTTCAACCCGCATTGTGCTTTGATGAAAACGAAACATGGACCACCGACACCCATCGAATCATAGCTGGCTATTCATGGCAATCGGAAGGCAACACACTGCGCATTGCCATGCATATCCCCAACGCTTGGTTGCAATCGTCACAACGCAACTATCCGGTAACGGTAGATCCACTCATTACAGGTCCAACCGCCCTGTTCGGCGACAACGTGATGCTCTCCTGTTTCATTCCGCAATTCAATGTAGATAGTTTGGTGGTGAATATCCCCGCTCAAATCACAATAACTGCATGCTATGTTACAGCGAGCTTCTATGCTGATCCGCTGGCTCTTGCCATGATGGGCGATGGTGTCATGTTTTTCAGCACGCATTGCGACACAACCGAATACTTCGAAGTAGCGCCTCCCAATGATGTGCAGGCCGGAACAGCATTCCTCGAGAATTTTAATTTTCGTGATCCGCTGATGTGCTGCTTCGCACCGTCGTGTCAAGACCGTACACTGGCTTTGCGCATGCACCTTGGGCGTTACTATCCCGATGGCGATTGCAACTACGCATCTATCTATTACTCACCAGCCACCACGCTGTGGCCGTTCAGCGCATTCATAGAGGGACACACCGCAGAAACATATAGTCTCGAATGGACAGTTTCGAATACGGCAATCTGTTCAAGTCAGTGTACGTTCGAAGGACGTGTGCGGATGAAATATGGCGTGCCTCCATACGCTATTACACACCCGTGGATGATGGGGTCCGTGTCTGCCGAAGAACCAACACCTTGCGATATTTCGGGGAAATATGCAGACATCCAAATGCAGTGGCCGGGATGCCCCGAGTTTTGTCCTGAGCCATTTTCATTGGATGTGCCACCGCCTATTGTTACCGATGCCTGCGGAAACACAATCACAGGATTGGGTAACGAAACACTCAACATCAAAGCGGCACCAAGCATAGAAGATCCTTCTCCGGTGCAGGTGTGTAGCGCTATTTTGGAAAACATCCAGTTCCAAACCTGTGCCCCCGACTATACCCTCTCGTGGAGCGGGAACGGCGAAGCGGGAAACGGATATAGTTTGCCTGTGCTTCTAATCAACAACGATACAGTCATCACCACCACTTCCTATTTTGTGAGCGCCAATTGGAACGGTTGTCCGTCTGATACGCTTGAAGTCCTCGTTCAAGCACTTCCATCACCACACGCCGATTTCAACATTGCACCCAATCCGGCCATGCAAAACATTCCGGCCTTCTTTATCGACCAAAGCACGGTGCCTGTCGGCAACATCAGTTCATGGTGGTGGACGTTGGATGGCGCACAACCACAATACGGCGATGTGACCGACTACGCAATTGCTGATCTAGGATATCACACGGTTTGTTTGGAGGTAATCAGTGATGCAGGATGCCCCGACTCAATCTGCAAAGAGTTCGAAGTCGTTACGCCCCGCCTTAAAGCACCCAATGTGTTCACGCCCAATGGTGACAACGACAACGCCACACTCGTTTTTGATCAACTTGAATTTTTCCCCACCAACACATTGAGCGTGTGGAATCGTTGGGGAATTCTGGTCTACGAGCAAAAAAATTATCAGAACAATTGGGATGGGGACGACTTACCCGAAGGCACCTATTACTACATACTCGAAGTAGGGTACTATGGAAAACTCGCCAGTTATTTCCAAATTTTACGCTAAGCCTCCACTTGAGAGCTCACGCCTGTAGATTCGTAATCCAAATTAAACCCCATGTTTCAGCGCATCGCGCTCAGCATTCTGCTTGTTGTTGGATTTTCATCCAACGCCTGCGTGCGTAATTTTGCAACAACCAACGACACAACCATGACCGACACCATACACATTGAAATCTGGAGCGACATTATGTGTCCCTTTTGTTATTTGGGGAAACGCAAATTCGAGCAAGCTCTGGAGCAATTCGAAGGGAAAAAACAGGTGCAAATCGAATGGAAGAGCTTTCAGTTAAATCCGGAATTAGTGACCGATACAACGATGAGTGTTGTTGACTATCTGTGCGATGTGAAGCACATTTCAAGGGAGCAAGCCACACAAATGAACTCGCATTTAGTGCAAGCCGGCAAGGCCGTAGGTATCGATTACGCCTTTGAGGATGTGGTTCTCTACAACACCATGCTTGCTCATCGTGTGTTGCATTATGCGAAAAGCATTGGTCAACAGCACGAAGCGGAGGAACGTTTTTTCAAAGCTCATTTCTCGGAAGGAAAAAACCTGGATGATCCGCAAACACTCCTCGAGCTGGCTGAAGAAATGAAGTGGGATAAAAGTGCTGTGCAACGGGTAATCGATACCGACACACATGTGCATGAGGTGTATATGGACCTCTACGACGCACAGCAACTCGGCATCAGTGGTGTTCCCTTTTTTCTATTCGATGAAAAATTCGCTGTGAGCGGCGCCCAAGACCCTTCCGTATTTCTGGAGGCCTTGCGCGAGGCTGCGGAAAAGTGAGTGGGCGAAGTAGGGCTAGG
>CAMBPD010000121.1 GCA_945869405.1 Chryseobacterium gleum
GAAGGGGTGAAATGGTGAAATAGTGAAGAGGTGAATTGGTGAAATGGTGAAATAGTTAAGTAGTGCAATGGTGGCGCCAACCTTCAACATTCAACATTCAACCGGGAGTGCTTAATTAAGTGTGTCAGGGTTATTAATTCTAGTTCCAAAATACTCCTCAAGATCCCGACGAACCGTGCTCCAGCCGAACATGGTGCCGTTCACGAACAAGTCGTATAAAACGAACAAGCCACCCCCGTTGGAGTGGCTCATTCATTATGAAATGGATATCGATTAATGACTACCTGTCAGCAACAAGCGATGCGATGACAAATGTCCATTGAATCCTATGTTAAGATGATACAGGCCTTGCGCCATGCCGGTTAAGTCGATGGTAAACACATTGCCTGCAGCAGCCATTTGCTCGAGCGGAGCCTGAGCGACTACCCTTCCGCGGCTATCGGTAACCATCCAATTCACCTCCCCGGCTTGAGGGGCAACGAGACCCACATGAAAGAGTCCATTGCCCGGGTTAGGGCTAATCGTCACCAACAACTCTTGGCGATCGCGTTCATCGATTCCCGTTGCAATTGAAACGATCTCTGACTCTGCTGTGCAACCGTTGGCATCTACAATGGAAGCGAGGTATTCACCTTCACACAAGCCGTCAATCGGTGAACCTGTGGAGCCGTCCGGGTCGTTCCATTCAATCGTGTATGGTGCTGTGCCGCCACTGATATTAACCGTGGCAGTGCCATCGCAGGTACCTGAAGCACTTACCGGGGTAACCGCAACAGCAATCGCAATGGCATCCGGCTGAATAATGCTGACTGAACCGGATATATCGCAGGCGTTTCCATCGGTCACCGAGAAGAAGTAGACACCGGCTATAAGTTGATTAGGGTCAAATCCGTTCCAATCATAGAGGTAATTACCTACGCCACCGGCAGCCGTTACTTCCGCTGTTCCGTCATTTCCTCCGAAACACGTAACATTGGATGAGCCTAATTCATAGGTCAGCGCATCCGGAGCCACAAGTGTAATCGTCGTATCCAACACAATGGCACTGGTTCCGTCAGACACAATGAGTTGATGAGGTCCGGCTGAGGCGTTGAATAAGGTATCATTTCCAACGACACCGTCCCATGCAAACGAAAATGGTGGTGTTCCACCTACAGTTGTCACTTCAATGGTTCCGGAGTTCGTTCCAGCACATAGCGGGTTTAACGCTTGCAAGGTGAATACAGGCTGTGTATCGGAAGTTACGGTGAATGGCTGAACCGCGAAATCGCTCCATATATTTTGATCCGAGCGCACACGGATATAGAGTTGATGCACGCCAACGGCAACTGCCGAGGCATCAATCAGCTCATCAATATCCACCGTGGTTGCCGTTGGCACTGCCATGGGAGTTCCGTTGCCCTGCCCCGGATCGGTGTCAATATAATATTCCGCAGCATCGATGTAGTGAATGGCCGGAAGCAATGCACTTTCCGTAACGATAACAGTTCGACCGCGCGCAGTGCTCCAATAACCTACATCCGATTTAAAGCGGACGTAGAGCTGATGGGTTCCCGGAGTCAAATTTATCGCCATACTAGCGGTCAGTGTCAACGATAAGCCTGGCGCATCCAAAGGAATAGCATCGCTATTTCCCACGCCTGGGTCGGTATCAAAGAAGTACTCCGCAGCAATGATTTGATCGGCAATGGGAGAATCGTTGACTGTGCGAACAATAAAAGTGCGATAACGGGTATTGCTCCAGAAGCCGCCCGTCGCTTTGAAACGCACACCCAATTGATGCACCCCCGGACTTTGCGACGTTGCTGCGGTTGCAGCAATGGAAGCCAGGGTTGTGCTTGACGTTACGGGTACATCCGCGCCATTACCCACACCGGGATCGGTATCGATAAAATATTCGCAGGCCACAATTTCCTGCACTACCGGTTGCTGGTAGGCTGCATTGGAAACATAGACAGTGCGACCACGTGCATTGCTCCACAAATTGGTGGAAGCCTTGCAGCGCACATAGAAAGCATGAAACCCGCTGGTTATGTTCAGCGGCAAGCTGCCATTGATGACTGTGGCGGAACCCGAAGGACTGTTACCCAAGGGGATTCCGTTGCCCACTCCGGGATCGGTATCGAAGAAGCCTTCCGCCTCCACGATAGTTTGAGCCGTTCCCGTTAGAGCCATCAGCAGCGCAAGTGTTGCGGTGATGATGGAAGTTCTCATTGGTTTGCAGGAATTATACCGGTTGCCTGAATGTCGAGTGTTCCGCCTTGCGGAATTACCGGGTTGTTGATGATGAAAGATGAAACGTAAGGCACTTGGCCACTCAAACTGCCGTATTGTGAACCTTCAGCAAAAGGATAAGCACCGCCCTGGATGCCGATCGTTGTGCCGTCAGTACCTGCATTGATACCCTGTGACGAAGCAACCAAACTAAAGTTTAATTGATCGAACGGAATGGTATTGTTCGCGTAGGCATTCAGAGTTTGTGGGGCATTTATAAAAGGGTTAGCACCGTTGTTCAAATTATCAGCAAGCGTAACAGCACCTCCTATATCCGTAAACGCACAACCCGAGCAGAAGAGCATGCTGTTGTTGATGGAACAGCCGGGGCAATTGTTATAGTCTTGGGTGTAACCGGGATATGATTCTTGAAAACTATGCATGACACAATTGGAAAACTGGACATTGTAAAGCTCCCACATGTATATTTTATAGAATGTACAATTGTTGAATATCGTCGAAAATGCCATAGAACTGTTATTTCCATCGAGATAAGCGTGAGGCTGAGAGCTATCCACACCATCAACGTAGTTAAATAGGCAGTTGGAGAACATCTGCCCTCCGGCTGAACCGATATCATAGATAGTACGTAATCCAACACAATTCCGAACCAAAAGATTGGTAGATGATGTGCCAAGATTCAACTGATAGACATATGAATCCTTGATGGTAATATTCTCTGCATTGATTATGGCATAGGCACTAATCTGAACACCCTCCATTATACTGCCTGCTGATCCGGCGCCGAAATTGGTTGTGTACATATTGGCAGGCATTCCGGGAGGCGTGCCCCATCCCGGACCGATGATATGCAATCGCTTGGACAAAGTTAAACTGTAACTATTGAGCGATCCGACCAGTTGCAGCGTATCTCCCGGCTCAGCGACATTATGGGCTGTTTGGATATCGGAGTACTGCGCCGGAATTGTTGGGTTGTTAGATACAGTGAAAATTGTAGCATTGGCCGCCACAGTGAGCGACAATGCCAAAGATGTTAAAATGGTTTTCATGACAAGAAATAAGAGATTAAATGTTTCTGCTAAAGTGGCCTAAGTCCGGTGACATGGCAATCACTAATATTTGCTATACATGCAACATCCATCATCAGTGTCTGTCGAAAGAGGATTGTAGATGGGGCGCTATGCTTGCACAAGCGAGTGCCCGAGCGGAGCCGAGGGCTGCTCTTTCTTTCTTTAACCGCAATGGCGCAAAGAGAGCAGAGTTCCTTTTTAATTAGTGTATCCCCTCTATAAAAACACAGGCAACACAATCACATTAAGCAAAAAGCTCCGCAATTGCTTGGCTTTTTCGTAGTGATTTGTTGTTACTCTTTGATTAAAAGAATATTCTCAGACGCTTGCGCGCTCGTAACCAATTGAATCGAATAGACACCTGCAACGGAGTCCAGGACCGGTGCCCGAGCGGAGCCGAGGGCTGCTCATTCTCATTGTGTTGCTGTTTCTTTCGGACTGCGAAGTAGGGTGAAATGGTGAAATGGTGAAGTAGTGAAATGGTGAAGATGTGAAATGGTGGCGCAACCTTCAACTTCCAACCTTCAACCTTCAACTCTTTAAACCAGGGCAATCCTAATGTGTTTAACGCACCGCCCCTTTTATTCGCATTACATGCCTTCCGCAAAACAACCCATCAACCTTGTTTGGATAAAACGCGACATCCGATTGCAAGACCACGAGCCGTTGTTTTTAGCAGAAGAAGCAGGCCTTCCCTACTTCATCATCTTTCTTTTTGAGCCTTCGCTCATGGCTCACCCCGACACTAGCGCAAGGCACTTGCAGTTTCAATATCACTCTTTGCTGCACATCAACCAGAAACTCTCAAGTTGTGGACGAAAAGTAGAAATCGCATACGGTTCGGCCATAGAGATATTTGAATGGTTTGCGAGTCAGTATAATGTTAAGCAATTGTTTAGCTACCGCGAAAGTGGTGTTCAACCCTCATGGGATCGAGACAAAGCGGTCGGTAAATTCTGCGTGTACCATTCAATCCGTTGGACGGAATGCCAGCGTGATGGACTATTGCGTGGCATTCAAAACCGTGAGGGTTGGGATAAGAAATGGTTTGGTTGTATGCATGCGCCCGTGATTCGAAATGAGTTCTCTGTACAAGTGTTGCAGCTGCCGGAGCATCCGTTTGTTTTACCCGTGCTTCTTGCCAACGAATGGAGCCACTACCCCAATGAATGGCAGCCACCCGGAGAGGATTATGCGTTTCGATACCTACACCATTTTATGGAAGAACGCGGGGTAAACTATAACAAGCACATCTCTAAGCCGTCGGAGAGCCGCCAAAGTTGCGGCAGAATTTCGCCCTACTTGGCTTGGGGCAACCTCAGTGTGCGGCAGGTCTACCAATTCGTGTTGGCGCATCCTCGAGCCACACAAGGAAAAAGATGGGCAGAGAGTTTTCTGACGCGCGTAAAGTGGCGCGACCATTTCATTCAAAAGTTTGAAGTGGAGTGCAGGTATGAAACGCACTGTGTCAACGCTGGTTATGAATCGCTCGTGAAGGCGCATAACCCAGAGTGCATAACAGCTTGGGAAGAAGGGCGCACTGGATTTCCACTTATCGACGCGTGCATGAGATGCTTGCATGCCACGGGTTGGATCACCTTCAGGATGCGCGCAATGTTGGTCAGTTTTTTTTGCCACCACCTCTATCAAGATTGGCGCTCTGGGACGTACCACTTGGCGAGGCTTTTTCTTGACTACGAGCCGGGTATTCATTTTCCACAATTTCAAATGCAAGCGGGTACCACTGGAGTGAATACTGTGCGCATGTACAATCCTGTAAAGCAAAGCAAAGACCATGACTCGGATGGCCTGTTTATCAAAACGTGGGTACCCGAACTTCGATCCGTCTCCTTGGAACATATTCACGAACCACACCTCATGAATGAAGTTGAGCAAGCGACATGTGGGGTGCACATTGGCGAACACTACCCCGCTCCTATCGTCGAATTGGTGTCGGCGGCAAGGCAAGCCCGCGTGGCCATATGGGGGCACCGAAAAACAGACGAGGTGAAGACTGAAGGAAAGCGGATACTCGCTACACATGCCCGCAAAAAGTCGGCGGTGAAGAAGAAGAAAGGTGGTGAGCAGTTGAGTCTTCTTTAGGATTGCAGGGGGGCGCCGACCTCTCATTCTCATTGTGTTTCTGATTCTAAAAATTTCCAGAAAGAGAAACACAAGCAGAAACAGAATGAGGGCGCCGGCCACACATTCTCATTGTGTTTCTGATTCTCATTCTAAAAATTACAGAAAGAGAAACACAAGCAGAAACAGAATGGGGGCGCCGGCCACACATTCTCATTGTGCTTCTGTTTCTGATTCTAAAAATTTCCAGAAAGAGAAACACAAGCAGAAACACAATGAGAACGGCCGCCAAACGTCCCCAGTAGCCAGTCTCCAGTCCCCGGATCAACAGCTTCTCCTACTATCCCAAAATCCTCCACGACGCCGAAAGTGTACTTCCAACACTTAGATTTGCTTCAACAACATTTGCCATGAAAACAATTCGATTATTAGCCGGCGCCACTCTTGTTGGCCTCGCCCTTACAGCATGTGTAAGTAAAAAGCAGGAACCGTCAGAGGCCAAAATCATTGGCCACTCCGACACCAGAGTGCTTCAACACCCGGATTGGTCGAAAAACGCCACCATCTATGAAGTAAACATTCGTCAGCATACTCCTGAAGGCACGTTCAACGCCTTCACCAAAGATATTTCTCGCTTGAAGTCGATGGGTGTAGACATTCTCTGGCTCATGCCCATTCACCCCATCGGTGAGGTGAATCGAAAGGGTGGACTGGGAAGCCATTACAGCGTGAAGGATTACAAAGCGGTGAACCCCAACTATGGCTCGCTGACCGACTTCAAGAACCTGGTGAAAACCGCTCACGACAGCGGTATGAAAGTGATCATCGACTGGGTGGCCAACCACAGTGCCTTTGATAACCAATGGACCACCGACCATTTGGAATATTACCTGCTCGACACCGCCGGTAAGATTCAGCCGCCACTCGGCACCGACTGGTGGGACGTGGCTCAGTTGAATTATGAAAACCAAGCACTTTGGACTGGCATGACCGACGCGCTGAAATTCTGGGTCAAGGAGTGCGACATTGACGGGTATCGTTGCGATGTTGCCGAGAAAGTACCTACCCCATTTTGGGATCAGGCTCGTGCAGCACTGGACAGCATAAAGCCTGTGTTCATGCTGGCGGAAGCCGAGCGCAAGGAACATCACCTCAAAGCGTTCGACATGAGCTATGCGTGGGAATTCATGCACATCACCAATGAAGTCGCTAAAGGTGAAAAGAAGCTCAGCGATATCGATGATTATATGGCTAAGCAGGATACGGCCTTTCCGCGCAGTGCGTATCGCATGTATTTTACAACCAACCACGATGAAAACTCTTGGAACGGCACTGGCGCAGAGCGACTTGGTTCATTTCGACAAACCATGGATGTGATGGCCTTCACCATTGGAGGCATGCCACTATTATACTCCGGCCAGGAAGGTGGCGAGCAAAAGGCCGATGGCACCCCTCACCGACTTTCGTTCTTTGAAAAGGATACCGTGCAATGGAACAGTTATAAGTTCCAGGATTTTTACACGCGATTGTTCAAGGTTCATCAGGAAAACCCCGCATTGTGGAATGGTGAGTTCGGCGGAGCATTCAAGAAAATCAAAACAAGTAGCGACGATGTGCTCTATTGCTACTCTCGAACCAAAGACAATAGCCAGGTGGTCGTAATGCTCAACTTCAGTGATAAGCCGCAAAGCGTTGACTTCATTGAAAACATGCCTGAAGGCGAATACCCGAGCATCTTTAACGCGCAGTCGCTTACGCTGTACACCAAGGGACACCAAGAAATACCCGCCTTTGGATACCAGGTTTTTGTGAAGAAATAAACCCTCCTGTCGCTCCCGACTGCCCGTTTGCATCATGAACCATATCATTGCCGACAATAGAGTTTCTACCATAAAGGCGTACCTCATAGGTAGGCTTGAAACGATTTATGAAAACCGTGAAGCGGCAAACTTGACTCACATACTATTTGAAGAATTTAGCGGTTGGACACGCACCGAGGTAATTCTTAATGCTGCACAGCGGGTAGGCGAATCAGATTTGCTACGCTATCACTTTGCACTGAAACGCCTAATGCTAGGCGAACCCATACAATATGTCATTGGTTATGGGTGGTTTCTTGACATGAAACTGCACACCTCCCCCGCTGCTCTTATTCCCCGACCGGAAACAGAAGAGCTTGTGCACCTTATTGTCGACAAAAACAAAATGGTAAAACCACGTATTCTTGATGTTGGAACAGGCACTGGCTGCATTGCCATTGCTTTGAAAAAACAGATTGAAGAATCCTTGGTAACAGCAATAGATATTAGCCTTGAAGCTATTGAACTGGCGGCTAAGAATGCAGCAACGCAGAGTACACCGTTAGATCTATTTCAGATGGATATTTTGGCCCAATGCCCTCCGGGTTGCTTCGACGTGTTAGTGAGTAATCCTCCTTATATACCTCAAAGCGAGTCGCATTCTATGGCAGACGGAGTGACCCAGTTCGAGCCGCATGTCGCGCTTTTCACTTCCGATGCCGACAGCCTCATCTTCTACCGAAGACTCATGGAGCTATCGCCAATATTGATGGCCCCGGGAGGTTTTGCAGCGTGTGAGATTCATGAAAACAGTGCCATGGCACTCCTGTCGATGGCTAGCAATTATTCCATTACAAACCCAACGATTCATTGCGATATGCAAGGCAAAGACCGTATGATGACTTGGGAAATCAACTCCCCCGTATGATGAAAAAAATCGTTGTTGTCCTTCTGGCCGCTGCAGTATGTTGGACAGCTTGTGTAACCAAAAAAACAGAGATTAAAACAACAAGTGCCTTGGTGGGATTGGCTACTCCTATTCGTCTGCAGCTGGACACAACACGTGTATGGCTCACCGATTATTTTCCTGAGGCCAAAGGTGTTGAGTCTGTGCAATGGAACAACATCACTTGGTCTGCCGATAGTACCGGAATGCTCCTACTTACGGGCGCTGCGCCATCACCGGTAAGCAATTTGCGCGTGAATTACGAGGGCAGCCAGTATGATATTCCGGTGTTTGCAACCCATAAAGTGAGGTATACATTTACGTACACACCATCTCGTTTGGACGTTGCAACAGTAGAACTTTCCG
>CAMBPD010000122.1 GCA_945869405.1 Chryseobacterium gleum
GCCGCAACATCCGACAGGCTGAAAGGACTAACCTTCGTGGTTAGCGGTGTGTTCCAACACTTCTCGCGCGATAGCATCAAGGCGAGCATTGAAAGCAACGGAGGTAAAGTATCAGGCTCCATTTCCAAGAAAACAACCTATGTGCTGGCCGGAGACAACATGGGACCAGAAAAGCGCAAGAAAGCAGAAGAGCTTGGTGTTGCCGTAATCGATGAGCAAGCCTACCTTTTGCTAATTGGGTAGCAAGTATTGGGTAAGGTTGGTGGAATACTGTGACTCGAACCGGGCACTAAAAGAGATAGAGTTTCGCATCAACCATTGAGGATAAACCATTAGTAAACAAATGGTTAGGGTCATTACTCATCGCGATTCCACCTCGTTTTACCGTCCTGCCCCTTGGTCGGTCTCTATTTTTCACTTGCAAAATCCAATTTCCGTTGTATTTTCGCGCTCCCAAAATTAAATTTAAATAACTCAAAATCAATGAACCGTTACGAGACTGTTTTCATTATGACTCCCGTGCTGTCTGAAGAGCAGGCAGCGGAAACAGTAGAAAAGTTCAAGAAGTTTTTGAAGGGCAAGGGTGCCACCATCAAGCACGAAGACAATTGGGGCTTGAGAAAATTGGCTTACCCTATCCAGAAGAAAACAACTGGCTTCTACTATTTGCTAGAGTTCGAAGTAGAGGGTGAAGTAATCACTCCGTTTGAAACCGAATTCCGCCGCGATGAGCGCGTTTTGCGCTTCCTCACTACTGCCATGGACAAGTTCCACTTGCAGTATGCAGAGAGCCGTCGCAACAAGGCTAAGGAAAGAAAAGAAACCAAAGCCGAAGCTTAATCTTCATTAACCCACAAAAACAAAAAAAATGGCTGACGAAATTCGTTATTTGAGCCCAATCGATATTGAGACGAAGCAGGAGAAATACTGCCGCTTCAAAAAGCACGGTATCAAGTATATCGATTACAAAGACGCAGACTTCTTGTTGAAGCTGTGCAATGAACAAGGTAAACTCCTACCCCGCCGCCTTACCGGTACTTCATTGAAGTACCAGCGCAAAGTGGCGCAGGCAGTTAAGAAGGCCCGTCACTTGGCCCTTATGCCTTACATAGCAGACATGTTGAAATAATTACACGGAGGGAAACATCATGGAAGTAATTCTGAAATCAAACATCGAAAAGCTAGGCGCAAAAGACGAAGTAGTCGTCGTAAAGCCTGGTTATGCACGCAATTACCTCATCCCACGCGGATATGCCATTGCAGCAACAGAGAGCGCACGAAAAATGCTCGCTGAAAACTTGAAGCAACGCGCTCACAAAGAGACTAAGATTTTGGCAGATGCGCAAGCCATCGCCGAGAAATTGGGTGCTTTGGAAGTGAAAATCGGTACCAAAGCTTCTGAATCCGGAAAGATTTTCGGTTCAGTAAACACCATTCAGTTGGCTGAAGCATTGGGAAAAGCAGGCTTTAACATCGATCGCAAAAGCATCAGCTTGTCTGACGACAACATTAAAATGCTTGGAGCATACGAGGCCAAAGTGAAACTTCACAAAGAAGTCTCTGCTGTGGTTAAGTTCGAAGTTATCGCTGAATAATAGCACGAACAATACGATCTATAAAAGACCGACTCCTGCGAGTCGGTCTTTTTTTTTGCCAACCTCAGCAACCTAATCCGCATGAAGGGTGGTTACTCATATTTCTCACGGTACGAAAGCCAACGACCCTCGCTCCAAAGCACGGCACCTTCGCTTAAGTCGAATATGCTACAACTGTCTTGGAGGTGCTCCAACAACCAAGCACGACGCTTGCGAGACAGTTTGTTTCCCAAAAAAACGGTGTGTCCCGATAAACAGGCCAGCTCAGCCTCACTCCAATAGCGCGGCTTGTCCCAATCGGAAATAAGAATGGCCACCGAGCTATCCCCTAGCGAGCGCCGCAGCAATGTGCTGTCGGCTATGAGTATGCGACAATCCCCTAGCTGAATCCAAGGCGGCCTGATGAGTGCATGACCATTGCTAAATTCTTGTTGCCAGCGCTGTTGAACGCTCATCTCTGCTTGCCAGTGCAACGTGTAGTTTCGCATAGGCGACTCCGAGACGCCCTCGGTCGACAAAGAAATCAGTTGCCCTGCAGCATGGGCAGTCAAACACTCGCCTTTGTATGCGCTGTGCAAGCAGACCTCCATTCTCTGGCTTACCCGTGTGTGGCGTAGTGCCGCAAACACAAGCCAAACAAAGACCAACCCCATACTCCACAACAACGAGCGCTTACTGCGCAACAATAAAGTTCGGCACGCTGAAACCACCAACAAGGCGCAAACGATAGCCTCCCAAGCCTCCCAATAAACATGGTCGATAAGCGCGTATGGCCATTGAGAGGACCACTCCATGAGATCATTCATAATGCGAGTGAGAAGACCCACTAAACCACCCAAAAAGGTCGCTATCGGTGCAAAAGCCATGCACGCAAAAAAGAGTAATGCCACGTAAAGCACTACCGTTGAAAGTGGAATGACCAGTGCATTGGTTACGATGAACCAAGTGGGAAATTGATGAAACAAGAAAAGTGTAAGCGGCAAAGTAGCCAGTTGCGCCGAGATAGAAATACTCGTGAGCTCCCAGAGCCAACGCGCAATACGAGAACTGAAATACAACTTTCGATGCAACAACGGATGAATAACTGCTATGCCTGCAACCGCCAAGTAAGAGAGCATAAAGCCCATGCTGTGGGGCACATGTGGATCTACAACCATAAGCACCAATGCCGAGGCGCCCATGGTATTGTATATTGTATTCCGAAGTCCGTAGTTGTCGGCAACGATCACAAATGAGAACATCCACGCGGCACGTAAAACGGAAGGCGAAAAGCCCGTCATGGCTGCGTATATCCAAAGTAAAAGGACAGGCAATAGTGTTCTTAACGCTCGTGCCTTTCGCTTCCCGAAAACCCATTGAAACAAAGGCTTTAGGATAAGGTAAATAAGTGCAACATGCATTCCCGAAACAGCCAACACATGCACGACGCCAGCCTTTGCATACACCTGCATCACCTCTCGGTCTATGGCTACAGCCTTGCCCAATACAAGCGCCGAAAGAACGCCTACCTCGCGGGGCTCTATGGGCTGGGAGGCAAGCTTTTCTAGCAACCACTCGCGCCAACGAACAAAGGTGCCACGCAAGGTCAATTGCCTGTTTGCACTGTCGATGCGCCATTCATCCGCCCCAACATACCCCTGCAACTCGATACCTTGATAGCGCAAGTACTTCCAATAATCAAACTCCATTGGGTTGCGCGCACCCGTGGGGGGCTTAAGGGCCATCCGCCCCAATACGCACTGGTCGGCATGTAACTCAATGCTCGACATCGAGTCGCACTCCAACACGAGCGAAGCCCTACCGCGGCAGGGTGTAAAAACCCCATTATCAAAAACGGATTGCACCTCAACAACAACCTTAAAGCGGCCACCGCTCAGCACAGGCTCATCGACCACTTGAAAAGCATACACACCGTTTGCCTCGCCCCGATGTATGGCGTGCCACCTATCGAGCCTACTCCCTTGCACATTGCTCAAAAAAACACCAGCAACAACCCACAACACCGAATAAAATATGCCTGTATGGAATGAAAAACGTGCCGACTCCCAATGTCTATTTACGCCTTTGCCAATGAAAAAAAAACAGAGGTAGCAAAACAAAAATGCCGCGCAAAACAACCATAACCATCGCATATCTGCACCATAAATACCCGCCAATACAGGGAGGGCAACCCGCAATAGTGGAGAACGTAACCAAAGCTCTAGAACCTTCATGCAACTTGGATTTTACCCTACAAGTTGACACGTGCTGCTGACAATTACAAGACGATGTTATGCCTGATCCAGAGGAATAGTTAACGATTGAAATCGGCTGGTTTGAGATCGGTATATTTTCGTTTCTTAAACAAGAAAAAATACTTGAGTATACTTTGGTTGTAGATACCAAACAGGTTGGGCTCTACGATAGATAGCTCCTCTTTGCGCCTCTTGCGCTGCAACGTCCTCAAATTGCTGTAAAAGCTAAAATGCGCTTTTAGAACGGCCGTAAAATGACTCCATTTTCCTTCACCAATAAAACGCAATCCAGCTAAGCCATCGAGAAGCATGCGGCGAATGAGTTTCATTCGAAGATTGCTGGTGTGATAATTCTTGACCAACATATAGAGGTTATTGCGAAAATTGAGGTACGTCTTGAACGGGCTCTGTCTATCGAGCGTGCCCCCGCCATAGTGATACACCACAGATTCGCGGCATGCCCCAACTTTGTATCCGCGGTTCTTCAATCGCCAACACAAATCGATTTCCTCCATGTGTGCAAAGAAGTCTTCGTCCAAACCGCTCACCTCGATCCACGCATCGCGCCGAATAAACATTGCCGCTCCAGACGCCCAAAACACTTCTTCGTTGCGGCTGTATTGCCCTAGGTCTTTCTCAAATTCAAAGAACACTCGGCCTGCGCAAAATGCATAGGCATCCTTGTCGATGTAGCCACCGGCTGCCCCTGCATATTCAAACCATTCCCGGCGATGAAAATCCAAAATCTTCGGCTGGCATGCTACCATGCGCGGGGTTGAATCCATGTAGCGCAAGACTGGCGCAATCCAGTTTGGAGTAACCTCCACATCCGAATTGAGCAGCACATAAAACTCGTTGCGAACATTGCGCAAACCATGATTATAACCTCCGGCAAAACCATAGTTCTTGTCGAGAGAAATGATGGCCACAGAGGGAAATTCAGCGCGCAACAACGCAAGAGAACCATCTGTTGACGCGTTATCAATGACCACCACGTCGGCTAGTTCCTGGCTATGCTCGACCACACCCGGAAGAAACTGCTGAAGGAATTTCTCTCCGTTCCAATTCAATATAACCACTGCGACGCGTTTCATTGCTTACGAATCAATGCGGACTGTACCACAAGTTTTCAATTTCGTCGCGACTGTTGGTGTCTGTTCGGTTGTTGGCATTGAGTCGAGAAGTGTCGCCCATATTCAATGCCGATGGACGAGAACGCACCATTTCCTTCCAATTAAAATTCTTAGGTTCTTCCGGTACGTCGCTGTGAAGCAAATCCATATCGCCCATCAAGGTTGTATCGTAAAACAAGAATCTACGGTTGTGTAAGTTGTTGTTGGTTGAGTAGTAATGCCAAATTTCAAAGGGCCAATAATCGACTTCATTGTTGCGCACTATGCGGGTGTTGGGAGGGCCGTATTGCAGATACACCCTTCCGCGCTCCGTCTGCCAGCCCTTTTTGATGCGTGTCTCAAAATTATCCTTCACCACCGCAATGCTCTTTGCATACTCAAGCCAAGCTGCCTCTGGATTCTCCGGATTTCGCTTCCACCAAAACATGTAGAAAAAACTCTGCATAGTTGTGAGGTCTGCTCCAGGGATCTGGCGGTCGATAGCATCGCGGTCTGCATCTTTGGCAATCGGCAAATGATAGTAAATAATTTCTCGTAAGGAGTCCGCATCTGAAAAAAGTGAGGCAAACGACAATGAAACCTGCGACATACTTACCGTTCCATTTTGTGCCTCATCAATCGCGGGCAACTCTGCAATTTTGTTGCGTGAAAACTCTCTGTCGCGCATAGCCACAAGGTTGTTTTCTCTGTCACGCACCTCGATACGTAGTTTGTACTGGCCAGCAGGAACATCTGAGATATCGAGTGTTTGCAACATTGGAACCACAGAGGCCGACTTCTCCTTTTTCATCCGCTTGCAAAACTCTACCGAATTATCTTTCATATTGACAATGCACACAGTGGTCACAAACGGACTTCCAACACCATAGACGCTATCTGTTCTGTAAATCTCTGCGTAGTAGATAAGGCTATTGAGTGATGAGCCGAAGTAGCTACTCACATAAGGAATCATGTCGAATCCCGATTTGCTGAAGGCATTGTCTTCGAGCGATGTGCGATAGGCACTCACCCATTCGATATCGGAAACGAATACGCCACGAGCCGGCACTACCACTTCAATGGATTGTGCCAATGTTTCAGGGGAGAGCTGGGGTGATACCCTATCGCGGATTTCTATTTCAAGTGAATAGTTACCTGCGGGAACGGCAAAACGCTCGATGGACAGAAAGTCTGAAACATCGTTTTTCTTCACCACTGGTCCGTCTACCGTCACCTTCCTCGCGTCGACAATTTTGCCTGCTCGTGTGAGCACGAGTGTGAGCTCTGCATGGGCTTGCACATATCCGGAATCGAGCATTTGATGCTCGAATGTCGATGCATCAAAAGACGTCACAAACTCTGCATACGGACCATAACTTGGCGCATAAAACACCCGGTAATCAAACGTGACGCGCACAGCCGATGCATGAAGCCCAGCCAAAACAAGACACGAAAGCATCCACCATTTTCCAACGAAAGACATCATGTGGTAAAGTTAATTCGCAAACGCCCTCCGTAAATGATAAACTACAAAATGAAAGAAAACGTGGCCGTCTTACATTCGCGGCCTACCCTCCATAACTATGTCGCGACACCCTTTTCAGTTGAGCACACGCGCCGAATATGACGCCGCCTATCAATTCAGCCTCTCATCGCCCGAAGCCTTTTGGGAAGATGTAGCCTCGCATTATCACTGGCGCAAGCCATGGCACACTGTATTGGAATGGAACTTCCAAGCGCCCGACGTGAAGTGGTTTTTAGGCGCGGAACTCAACATCACGGAAAACTGCATCGACCGTCATTTGAAAAACAAGGCCGACGAAACTGCCATCATTTGGGAGCCCAACGAATCCCATGAAAAAGCAAAACATATTTCTTACCGCGAGCTGCACGATGAAGTGTGCCGTATGGCCAACGTGCTCACAGATTTGGGTGTAGGCAAAGGCGACCGTGTGTGCATCTACATGCCCATGATTCCCGAGCTGGCCTATGCCGTGCTGGCCTGTGCTCGCATGGGAGCCATCCATTCGGTGGTGTTTGCCGGGTTTAGTGCCAACTCCGTGGCCGACCGCATCAACGACAGCAGTTGCAAGGTTGTGATTACTTCTGATGCCATGAGCCGCGGAGCGAAGCAAATAGCGGTGAAAGCAATCGTGGATGAAGCCCTCACGCAGTGCCCCTCGGTAGAGCACGTGCTGGTGGTTGACCGGATGAACTGGGAAGTGGTTATGGCAGAAGGTCGTGACGTCGATTATGCGAAATTGCGCGCCAATGCAGCACCGCATTTCGAACCGGTGACCATGCAAAGTGAAGATCCGCTGTTCATTCTCTACACCAGTGGAAGCACAGGAAAACCCAAAGGCGTGTTGCACACCTGTGGCGGTTATATGGTGTATGCCGGCTACACCTTCAGCAATGTATTTCAATACAAACCCGGAGAAATTCACTGGTGCACGGCCGACATTGGCTGGGTGACGGGACACAGCTACATACTTTACGGACCATTACTCAACGCCGCCACAACACTCATGTTTGAAGGTATTCCTACCTATCCCGACGCGGGACGATTTTGGGAAGTTGTGGACAAACACCGCGTGAATATTTTCTATACGGCACCAACAGCTATACGGTCGTTGATGTCGGCCGGAATCGAACACGTTCTCCCCTACTCGCTTCAAACATTGCGCGTGTTAGGTTCTGTGGGCGAACCCATCAACGAAGAAGCTTGGCATTGGTATGACACGAACATTGGAAAGAACCGATGTGCGATTGTCGACACGTTTTGGCAAACCGAAACCGGAGGTATTATGCTCACTTCGTGCGCCGGCATAACAAACTCAAAACCGACACTAGCCGGCTTGCCCATGCCCGGTGTGCAACCGATACTGGTGGATTCAAATGGTAATGAAATAGAAGGCAACGGTGTGGAAGGACACCTGTGCTTCAAATTTCCATGGCCTTCCATTTTGCGCAGTACATGGGGCGATCATGAGCGATGCAGGCAGACCTACTTCTCAACCTACCCCAACCTCTACTTCACAGGCGATGGCGCACGCCGCGATGAAGACGGCTTGTATCGCATCATTGGTCGCGTAGATGATGTCATCAACGTTAGCGGACATCGCTTTGGCACTGCTGAAATTGAGAATGCCATCAATCAGAATAAACATGTCGTAGAAAGCGCCGTGGTAGGTTTCCCGCACGACATCAAAGGCCAAGGTATTTACGCGTACGTGATACTTGCTAATGGCAGTGAAGCCAATCAAGACATGCGCGAACGCATTATCGAAACCGTTGCGCATGAAATTGGCCGCATTGCCAAGCCCGACAAGATTCAATTCGTAAGCGGACTTCCAAAAACACGTTCAGGTAAAATCATGCGTCGCATTCTTCGCAAAGTGGCCGAAGGCGAGGTTAGTTCGCTCGGTGATACGACGACGTTGCTGGATCCGACGGTGGTTGACGAAATTATTGCGGG
>CAMBPD010000123.1 GCA_945869405.1 Chryseobacterium gleum
GCCACAAACTGATTCATCACTACTTCAGCAATTGCAGAGCTATTGTCATACGTCAGTTTGTCGAACACACTGTATGGCGACTCACCCAAACCTTCTGTGCTATGATGCGATGTTTTCTTGAACACATCAAACGCTTTCTTACCGAGTGAAAGAATCTTCACGTTGGCATTTCCAAAATCCGCTTTCATCTGATTGCGAATTTCCTTGATTACGTTGTTGTTAAAACCACCACACAAACCGCGGTTCGAAGTAATGGCTACCACCAATACATTCTTCACATCGCGTTGCTGACTGAAGATGCCTTCCGATGCGTCGAGACTAGAGCTTACGTTGCTCAGTATCTCTTGCATTTTCTCGGCATACGGACGCATACGTATGATTGCATCTTGCGCGCGCTTCAACTTAGCAGCACTCACCATTTTCATGGCAGAGGTAATCTGCATGGTGCTGTTCACCGAGGTGATGCGTAAACGTATTTCTTTCAGATTCGCCATCGTCGTCTATTCAGAAACGGTCGCCGTTGTTTAGTTATAACCAGCAATGAGGTCCTTCACCACCTTCTCCAATACACCTGTTAGGCTATCGTCGATTTGGCCGGCTCCCAATGCATTGAGCACATCTTTGTGGTTCTTCTCTAAGTAGGCCAAGTAATCCTCTTCAAATTTCTTCACCTTCTCCACAGGAACTTTCGAAAGCAACCCTTTCATACCACAGTATAGAATGGCCACTTGCTTATCTACCGACATCGGCTGGTTCTGTCCTTGCTTGAGAATTTCCACGTTGCGACGCCCTTTGTCTAGTACAAACTTAGTTGTATCATCCAAATCACTACCGAACTTAGAAAACGCTTCCAATTCGCGGAATTGAGCTTGGTCGAGCTTCAACGTACCGGCTACCTTCTTCATCGATTTGATTTGTGCCGATCCACCCACACGACTCACACTGATACCTACGTTGATTGCCGGACGCACGCCACTGTTGAAGAGGTTTGTTTCCAAGAAAATCTGTCCGTCGGTAATTGAAATCACGTTGGTTGGGATATACGCAGAAACGTCGCCCGCCTGTGTTTCGATGATAGGCAGAGCCGTCAATGAACCACCACCTTTCACTTTACCTTTCAAAGAAGCTGGAAGGTCATTCATGCTCGCGGCCACGCTTTGCGTTTCGTTCACCTTGGCAGCACGCTCAAGTAAGCGACTGTGCAAATAGAACACGTCTCCAGGGTATGCCTCGCGTCCGGGTGGACGACGAAGGAGCAGGGAAACTTCGCGGTAGGCAACAGCCTGCTTCGACAAGTCATCATATACGATGAGCGCCGGGCGACCAGTATCGCGGAAAAACTCTCCAATTGCACAACCGGCAAATGGAGCGTAGAACTGAAGCGGTGCCGGATCTGATGCAGTTGCAGCAACTACAACAGTGTAGGGCATTGCGCCATTATCTTCGAGAGTCTTCACTGTCCCAGCAACTGTCGAACCTTTCTGGCCGATAGCAACGTAGATACAGAAAACTGGCTCTCCCTTATCGTAAAATTCTTTTTGGTTGATAATCGTGTCGATAGCAACCGTTGTCTTGCCGGTCTGACGATCGCCAATGATCAACTCACGCTGACCACGACCAATCGGAATCATCGCATCGATTGCGCGAATACCGGTTTGCAAAGGTTCCTTAACAGGCTGACGGTAGATAACTCCAGGAGCCTTGCGCTCGAGGGGCATCTCAAACAACTCACCCGGAATTGGGCCCTTGCCGTCGATGGGTTCTCCAAGAGTGTTCAATACACGACCCAACAAACCCTCGCCAACGTTGATGGATGCAATGCGCTTTGTGCGCTTTGCCACTGAACCCTCCTTGAGGTCGCCGCTTGGACCAAGCAATACAGCACCTACGTTGTCCTCTTCTAGGTTGAGTACAATCCCACGCACACCGTTATCGAACTCGATGAGCTCTCCCGACTGTACATTAGAAAGTCCGTAGATACGAGCAATACCATCACCTACCTGAAGGATGGTACCCACTTCCTGAAGCTCAGCTTCAGATTTGAATCCCGCAAGCTGCTCGCGCAGTATGTTGGATATTTCTGCAGGTTTAACTTCTGCCATGTTTTTGTTTTTTTAAACTAAAAGTATAATCCACTTCGCTGAGTGGAATCTTAAATCTCCGCTATATATGGGTTCTCTGCAAATTCGCGTCTAAGCGCTTTAATCTGATTGGCTATTGCCGCATTTATTTGCCTATCGCCCACTTTCAAAATGAAACCACCGATGAGTGATGCGTCTACTTTCTCCACAAGCTCCACCTGACCACCCGCCAATTGAGAGGCAGACTCCAGCATTTTCGCTCGCGAATTTGCGTCAAGGGCCACGGCAGATGTAACTTCTGCAACGGTAATTCCCTGATGCTTGCGCATTTGATTGATGAAACTTGTTGCTATTTCAGGCAAAAAACCCTCGCGCCCCTTGCGGGTAAGCAACGTAATGAAACCCATTGTAATTGGGCTCAAATTACCCTCGAACAACTTGTGCAAGATGTCGACTTTCTTGTCGGCCTTTATAACCGGACTTGAAAGCATCATGCGCAAGTCTCGGCTCTCCTCCATGAGGCCTGACAGCATGATCATATCAGCTTTTGCCGCATCGAGCTGACCTTTTTCAATACAAAGGTCGAGCAGTGATTTGGCGTAACGAGACGCTATGCGGATTCCACTCATGTTAGTTCGATCGGATTTCTGCGATCAGTGATTCGTTTAGTGCCCTCTGCTTTTCGCTGTCTGAAAGTTTCTCGCGGGTCAATCTCTCTGCGATGTCTACGCTAAGAGTTGCCACTTGATTTTTCATTTCGGTGATTGCAGATTTCTTCTGGATATCAATTTCCAGCATGGCAGAAGCAATGATACGTGACGTCTCCTCAGAGGCTTTGTTGCGTGCATCAGAGACAATACTGTCTTTCAATGCCTTGGCCTCAGTCAGAATACGATCACGCTCGTCGCGTGCTTCACGCAGAAGCTGTTCGTTACCCGCTTGGAGCTTCGACATTTCCTGTCGCGCGCGCTCGGCCTCGTTCAATGCATTCTCAATACCTTGAGAGCGCTCTTCGAGCGATTTCAAAATAGGACCCCAGGCCATCTTCTTCAACAAGAAAGCAACAACCAGAAAGGCAACCGTAGCCCAAAAAACCGTTCCGTACGAAACGCTTAATAATCCATCCATGGGTATAAAACTTTAATTGGATTGAACACGGCCATTAGCGCGGCCTGCAAGCGCTTTTTAGCCGAAAACAACGAGCAAGCAAACGATTACCGCGAAGAGAGCAACACCCTCTACGAGAGCCGCAGCTACAATCATGTTCGCACGCAAATCACCGGCGCTTTCAGGCTGACGTGCCATTGCATCCATTGCATGGCTGCCAATAAGACCCACACCGATACCTGCACCAATTGCTGCAAGACCTGCACCGATAGCTGCGTATCCTGCTGCTGAGGACGCTTCCAAAAGAACTGTCAAGAATTCCATTTTATTTGTTTGTGTTTGAGTTTGCTAATTAATGATGTGCCTCTTCATGATGATGTTCCTGCGTGGCATCGCCGAAATACAGCGCTGCTAGCAAGGTGAAAACATAAGCCTGAAGAAATGCAACTAGAAGTTCAATAAAGAACATGAAAATTATAAATACAGTTGATAAAATTCCAACACCATACCCTGCTACAACGCTCTTTTCACCAAAAATAATGATGAGTGAAGTGAATGCAAGTATGATGATGTGACCCGCATTGATGTTGGCCGTCAATCGAATCATCAATACCGCAGGTTTTATGAAAATGCTGAGGACCTCAATGGGTACCAATATCAACTTAATGGCAAATGGCACTCCCGGAGGCCATACGATATGGCCCCAATAATGAGCATTGCCATTTACTGTGGTGATTATAAACACCAAAACAGCAAGAACC
Organism: Chryseobacterium gleum; assembly: GCA_945869405.1. Lineage (GTDB taxonomy): Bacteria > Bacteroidota > Bacteroidia > Flavobacteriales_D > Sanyastnellaceae > JAIBBG01. The sequence goes on from CAMBPD010000123.1 coordinate 3,950, forward strand.
AAAGTAATACTCAGTGTTCCTGTGATGTTAAACCCACCTAAGAAAGGCACAAGACCCAACATGTTTGACGCCCAAATGAAGAAGAAAGAGGTGAGCATGAATGGCAAAAACTTATTGGCTCTTTTCTTGCCCAAAGCCGGTACCGCAACCTCATCTTTTATAAACAATACAAAAGGCTCAAGCATGTTTTGCATTCCCTTCGGTGCCTGACCTTTCCGCTTTTCGTATGCCTTGGCCATGCGAGTAAATAACACAAGCACGAGCGTTAGTATAAGCAACATTCCAAAAACAGACTTTGTAATGGAGAAGTCCAATACTGGGTGACCATGAAATTCTTCATGATCTGCAGCGTGCTCCGTTGCCGCCTCAGGAGAAGCTGCTTGAAGGCTATCCGCTGCCATGGCTAGAGTATCAAAATGTAAAGGGGCAACCGCACTTTGTTCTTCTACTTCGTAAATTTTCTCGTGATGAAGCGCAAATGTTTTCCCAGTCGATTCGCTCGTGTATGTCTTGGAGAATTCATGATGGTCATCCATGAACACAGAGCTCATGAAAAACTCAACCCCTTGGTCTGTCTTAACAATACAAGGAAGAGGTATGGTCACATTTCCGAAGAAATGAATCGAATGCGCGTCTGAAATGTGATGAACAATCATTTCGCCGGCATTGAATTTTCCTTCCTCTTTGGCCCCAGAGGCAAGTGCACGAGTGCTCACAACCTGAAGGATCAGCAAAAGAACTACTGCTAAAATTCGGTTCAAAGCCTTGATTTTATTGGGGTTTTGTATGCTTAACATTCGATATTTTCCTCAAAACTGCGCGGCAAAAGTAGGCACTTATTGGAGTTGTGGCAAGTAGATGAGAGGGAATTTTCATAACTCCTCTATAAACAAGGGTCTCCATTGCAAAAAATAATTATTACGACAAGACTCCTCTCGAAATTACAATTTTCTGCACCTCACTAGTACCCTCGTAAATCTGTGTGATTTTGGCATCGCGCATCAAACGCTCAACGTGGTATTCTTTCACATAACCATAGCCACCATGAATCTGAACAGCCTCAACGGTGTGCTTCATAGCCACATCCGATGCGAACAGCTTAGCAATAGCACTGGCCTGATCGTAATTTAGGTGCTGATCCTTCAACCAAGCCGCCTTGTACACGAGCAAGCGAGCAGCCTCAATGTCTGTGGCCATATCTGCCAACTTAAATGCAATGGCCTGATGCTGCGAAATTTCTTTGCCAAACGCCTTTCTTTCTTTTGAATAGGCTAATGACAATTCAAAGGCGCCAGCAGCAATACCCAATGCCTGTGCAGCAATACCAATGCGGCCGCCACTGAGTGTTTTCATGGCAAACTTGAACCCGAAGCCATCCTCGCCAATGCGATTTTCTTTTGGAACCTTCACGTCTTGGAACATCAAGGTGTGTGTGTCGCTTCCACGAATACCCAACTTATTTTCCTTCGCGCCAATTATAAACCCTGGCATATCACGCTCCACAATAAGGCAGTTAATTCCCTTATGACCCTTCGCGGCATCGGTTTGTGCCATCACGAGGTATGTGCTTGCACTGCTTCCGTTGGTAATCCAGTTCTTCGTTCCATTCAACAAATAGTGGTCGCCCATATCGATAGCAGTTGTGCGTTGCGATGTAGCATCACTGCCCGCCTCGGGTTCCGACAAGCAAAAGGCTCCTATTTTCTCTCCTTTCGCGAGCGGCACCAAATACTTCTGCTTTTGTTCTTCCGAGCCGAAAGTCTCCAATCCCCAAGTAACAAGCGAGTTATTTACACTCATACAAACAGAAGTTGAAGCGTCGACCTTGGAAATTTCCTCCATGGCCAACACATAGCTCAGCGTATCCATGCCGCTACCACCATATTGCGTACTCACCATCATGCCCATGAAGCCCAACTCACCGAGTTGCTTCACTTCCTCTGCTGGAAATTTTTGGTGTTCGTCACGTTCTATAACGCCCGATTTCAAAACGTTCTGCGCAAATTCACGCGCTGCTTGTTGCACTGCTTTGTGCTCTTCTGACAATTCGAAATGCATTGTTCGATGTATTAGGCCGCGAAAATAATAACAAGTGAAGTAGACAAAAGGGATTGCCGTGAAATAGGCCAGCGGCAATAAAGGAGCGGCCCTTCCCCGTTGTCCCTAAAAAACACCGCCCCGGCCTGCAAGAAGCAAACCGGGGCGGCAATAAAACAAACAAACTAACTACAACTACTTCTTCATGAACGTGCGTGTTACGCACTCAGTTCCATTTACAAGCTTCAGCTGATAAACACCTTGAGCCAAGGCATCTACTTGAAGTGTAGTGTTCACATTGTAGAGTGAACCTGTGGAAACCAATGTTCCGGTTGCACTGTAGATCATATACGTTGAGCTGCTGCTTACAACAGGCATACTGATTGTGATCTGGTCGGAAGCCGGGTTCGGATAAACCATAGACTCGCTTAAAGCAACCTCACTTACAGATGTGCTCGGAGTAAGAACGGCATCAATAACATGGACAACACCGTTATCAGCAGTAATGTCAGCCATTATCACCTGAGCATTATTGATAAACACGTTACCGCCAGTGATTGATACAGTAACATCCTGTCCCTGCAGCGTTGTAATTGTTTGGCCGTTGGTTAGGCTGCTTGAAAGCGCCTCTCCAGATACCACATGATACAACAATACCTGAGCAAGAGCCCCTGTTGGATCTGCCAACAAAGCATCCAATACTCCAGCAGGCAATGCAGCGAAAGCAGCATCTGTTGGAGCGAACACAGTAAACGGTCCAACACCGGATAGATCATCGGCTAAACCTGCAGCAATTACTGCAGTCTCCAAGGTATTGTGGTTCGGGCTATTCACGATGATATCAACAACGGTTGTTGGTTCAGGGTTAAGTTGTGGAACCAATACTGCATCAATTACGTGCACAACACCATTGTCAGCGAGAATATCGGCAACAACTACTTGTGCATCATTGATGAACACACCGTCGCCATTGATGGTAACTGTAATGTCTTGTCCTTGAATCGTTGTTATCATCATTCCATCAGCAAGGTCTATCGATAAAGCAACACCACCTACTGCATGGTACAACAACACTTGTGTCAATGCACCTGTTGGGTCTGCCAACAAAGCATCCAGTACTCCAGCAGGAAGGGCGGCAAATGCAGCATCCGTCGGAGCAAATACAGTCAATGGACCTGCACCTGAAAGTGCGGTTTGCAAACCTGCAGCTACAACAGCAGCCTCGAGTGTAGTGTGGTCTGCGCTGTTCACTACGATATCCAAAATCGTATTGGTTGGCTGTGGCGCAGGAGGAAGCAATACTGCGTCAATAACGTGCACGACACCATTGTCGGCCAAGATATCGGCAATGATTACCATGGCGTCATTGATCATCACACCATTCATGTCGATAGTTACAGTAACATCTTCTCCCAACAAGGTTGTGATCATTTGGCCATCGGTAAGATCAGTTGAAAGAACTGAACCCGACGCTACGTGGTACAATAGAACCTGTGCAAGGGCACCTGTTGGATCAGCCAACAAGGCATCGATTACGCCCGCAGGCAAAGCTGCAAAGGCATCGTCTGTTGGAGCAAATACAGTAAACGGACCCTCTGTTGAAAGGTCATCGGCCAAGCCAGCAGCAATTACTGCAACTTCAAGTGTGTTGTGCACATCACTGTTTACAATGATGTCAACCACTGTATTCGTTACAATCGTTCCTGAACACATGCAATCCATTCCATAAACGTCATTGATTGTAGCAGAATTGTTATCATCACAGTTGTCGCCAGGGAACTGACAAGTACCATTATCAAGCATCGCATTCATATCGTAGTTGCAAGCTGTCATATCGGTACAACCCAACATATCTCCTGCGCATACGCAATCAGCACCAAGAACATCATTGATTGTATTCTCATTCATATCATCACATGGCTCGCCAGGAAGTATGCATGAACCATCTTCAATTGTTGCTTCTGCGTTGTAATTGCAAGCTTCAACAGCCGTACAACCTTCTACCACTGGGGCTGGAGGCAACAAGACTGCGTTGATTACGTGCACAACACCGTTATCAGCAAGGATATCAGCAACTGTAACAAGCGCATCATTGATGATCACATTGCTTCCGGCTATCGTAACCGTAACAGATGCACCATTCAATGTTGCAACCACCATACCGTCTGTCAAGTCTGTAGACAATGCAGTGCCGGATACTACGTGGTAAAGTAAAATTTGTGTAAGCAATCCGTTTGGATCAGCCAATACAGCGTCCAACACTCCTGCAGGAAGGGCTGCGAAAGCCGCATCTGTTGGTGCAAACACGGTGAATGGGCCTGTGCCTGAAAGTGTTCCTGCAAG
>CAMBPD010000124.1 GCA_945869405.1 Chryseobacterium gleum
CATTCTGGCGGGGGCTGCTGCGGCTAAAACGCAGTGTGAAATCAATGTACTTGTATTGGCACTTACCCTTGCAACCACCTTTTTGCTGCAAATACTTTCCAACCTGGCAAACGATTACGGCGATTACAGCCACGGTGTCGACAACGAACAGCGTGTGGGTCCAACTCGAGCCTTGCAAAGTGGCGCTATTAGCCAAGCTCAAATGAAACGAGCGTTGATAATCACCACAGGGCTCACCCTTCTGAGCGGCATGTATCTGTTGTGGATTGTATTTTCTCCCAAAGCCCAATTTGTGCAAGCACTTCTTATGTTGCTGTTGGGTTTTGCAGCCATTGCGGCCGCTATCAAGTACACAGTAGGCAGTAATCCTTATGGTTACCGCGGACTAGGCGACGTATTCGTATTTCTCTTCTTCGGACCGGTGGGTGTGCTTGGCACTTACTATTTGCTCACAGGAATGCTGAATGCTCAACCGATGCTGTTGGCCATCACAACCGGAATGTACAGCACCGCCGTGCTCAATTTAAACAACCTGCGCGATCATGTGAACGACGCAGCATCGGGAAAGCAAACGCTGGTAGTGAAAATGGGATTTCGTAAGGGGAAGGTCTATCATACTTTTCTTATACTCACAGGCTCGCTCTCGCTTTGTGTCTGGATTTTCATGAATGCACAATCTGCTTTTTCGTGGTTGCCTGTTGTCGCAGCCATAGGCCAATGTGCCTTACTGCGAACTGTATGGAAAACCCAACAACCGGCTTCATTAGACCCATTGCTTAAGAAGGTCGCCATTCTCACCTTGTTGTGCTCCTTGTTATTGGCCTTCACGAGCTAATTCACGCTCAAAAAAAAACCGCATCCTTAAGTAAGAATGCGGTTTTCCGGAGTTGTATCCGTAAAATATTATCAAGTATCGTTTACTTGTCTTGCAGAATATTAAAGTAAAGACCTGCATTGAAACCAGCCGAAAAAATTGCCGTCGAAGAGATACCAACAGAGCTACCATATCCGGGACTCCATGCCACGGCTGCATCAGTGAAATACATAGGCGCAAGCAGTTGTGCCTGCAAACGAAGACCCAAGCGATCGATGATGGAAATCTTCACACCGGCAACAGCAGAAACCGTGAAGCGCCAGTCTTCAACCGCAAATTCAGGTTGATACACTGTAACGCCGAGCATCAATCCACCATAAGGACGGATACGGTCTTTGTCAGCCTCCTTCATCGGGCCAACAAGTACATTGTGAATCTTCAGATTCCCAGCGGTGTATAGACCATTGGTGTAATAATCGTAGTAATTCAGGCCTGCCTCTTTATAGTTGTATTGAACTTCCAACCATGACTTCCCCGCTGCACTGGGTCCACGACCGAAAGAAACGGTTCCGCCATAGTTAGTGCCATAGCCTGTGCGAAGACGACCGTAATAAACATCAAGCGAAGACGGTGTTTGGTGCCCGATATAACCAGCCAATTGAAGGTTCTGTGCCGCAGACGACAGACACAACAGAGCTGAGAGACTTAAAAGTAGAAATGCTTTTTTCATAGTGTATAATTATTGATTATTGGATTTAAAGTTAATGAGTATTGTGTTTGTTATGAAGGAATATGTAATTGATTACTTACCTCCTCCTAAGGATCTGTACAAATCCACATATGCCGTTAAGTATTGCTGTTGCAGACTCGAGACCAACAATTCTATTTCGAATAAGGAGCGCTGAACATCCATCACTTCCAAGTACGAGGTATATCCATCGTTGTAGCGTGCTTGGCTTAAGGTGAGCGCGGTTTTCGCGGTCGACTCTTGGCGTTTCCTTGCTTCCAACTCCTTCCCTATTGTTTCTATGGAGATGAGTGCGTTTTCGACTTCCTGCAACGCACGTAAATAGACCTGCTGATACTGATAAGCAGCCACTTCTGCCAACTTCGCTTGCGCTGTTACTCTTCGTTTATTTCTACCGAATTCAAAAATGGGCCCGAGTAAATTTTGGGTAAGGGATGAGGCTAGCGCATCGGAACTTACTAAGTCTGAAAGCTCAGCACTTGCTAATCCCCCACCTGTGGTTAACGAGAGCGAGGGGTAACGCAGGGCAACAGCCACTCCGATTTTTTCCACCTCGCGCTTGTAATTGTATTCCGCTTGTTGCACATCGGGGCGCTGACTAAGCAAACTCGAAGGAAGTCCAGCGGGAATAACCGGTTGTGCAGGTTGTGCTGCATTGCTTGAGCCACGGCCTAAGCTACCGGGCGGATTGGCCAATAACAGTGACAAAGCGTTTTCGGTTATGGCCACGGCGCGGGTATACGTATTGATCGACGCCACAGCACTTTCAACCAACTGTTTGCTTTGCAGCAAATCCCATTCACTGATATAGCCTTTTTTGAATCGTTCTTCGAGGACCATATAATTTTGCTGACGTGTTTCGACCGTCACCTTTGAAATTGCAAGTCGATTATCGAAATCGCGCAACCTGTAATAGGCATCGGCAACATTGGCAATTAGTGCGATCTGAACGGCTGAACGCCCTGACTCACTCGCTAAAAGATCATTCAAAGCTGCATTGCGGGAGTGTCTTATTTTTCCCCAAATGTCAATTTCCCACGACATGCCTGCGCCGAGCGTGTAAACAGAAGATGAACCAAACCTATTATATGTCTGGTTTCCCGAAACCTGATACCCGAAGGATGGAAATAATTGAGAAATGGCAATTCCATAGTTGGCAGCAGCTATTTCGATGCGTGAAACCGCAATTTTCAGGTCGTAATTCCGGGTCAATGCGCTATCGATTAATCCGCGCAAAACGGGATCCGGATAAAAATCAATCCACTTCAATGCCCCAATAGAATCATTCGCGCTGATTGCCAAAGAGCCGGTATTGAAGGTCGATACGCTCGGCATGTTGGGGCGCGCATAACGAGGTCCAACCATGCACCCCTGGCATAACAGAATGAGCAATCCCGTCAATATCCCTATGGATTTAATTATGGTTCTCATGCGTGTTCAGATTCATTAGGGTTAGACGCAGGCTCAATCTCCTTTTTCTTTATGGGACTGATTTTATCAATCAAAACGAAGAAGGCTGGTATAAGCAACAACCCTACAATGGTCGCTACAATCATTCCGCTGAACACCGCCATTCCCATTACCTTTCTTGCTTCAGATCCTGCACCTACTGCAGTGATAAGTGGCACAACGCCCAAAATAAAGGCCAGTGAAGTCATGAGAATTGGCCTTAATCGCAATTTGGCACCTTCTATGGCCGCCTGAAATGCGTCCATGCCTTCATCCCGTTTCATTTTAGCAAACTCAACAATCAATATGGCGTTCTTGGCATTTAGTCCAATCAGCATCACCAATCCTATTTGTGCAAACACATTATTGACGTAGGATTCGGAGAATTGTCGGGCTATCCACAGTCCGAGGAAAGCGCCCATCACAGCCCATGGTGTCCCAAGAAGCACACTGAAGGGCAACGTCCAGCTTTCGTATTGCGCAGCCAAAATCAGGAACACAAACAATAGCGCCATACCAAATACAGCAGCGCCTTGTCCTGCTGAGGCTTTTTCTTGATACGAAATATTCGACCATTGAAAGCCCATGTCAGGCGGCAAAACCGATAGCGCCGTTTCTTCCAACGCCGTGAGAGCTTCATCGGAGCTGAAGCCCAAGGCAGGTACACCCGAAATTTCAGCAGCGCGGTACATGTTGAAGTGATTGGTGAATTGAGGTCCGAAAGTATCGCGAACACTGACCAATGTGCCTAGCGGAACCATGGCGCCAGTGTTGTCGCGAACATAATATTGGTTCAGATCTTCGGGCTTCATGCGATACTGAGCATCGGCCATCACGTAGGTCTTGTATTGTCGACCAAACTGATTGAAGTTATTGATGAAAGCTCCTCCCATCATGGCTGAAACAGTGGTGTTCACGTCGTTGAGACTAACCTTCAGCTTTTGTGCTTTTTCTTTATCTACTGTGATAATTTTTTGCGGAACGTTGGCCCTATAGAGCGAATACACCTTCCCTATTTCAGGTCTTTTAGAAGCTTCGGCTACAAACTTCTGCGTTTGCTCCGCCAAATAGCTAGGGGAGTTACCGCCGCGATCTTGAAGTTCCATCGTAAAACCGCCCGAACTACCCAGGCCAGGTATAGGCGGTGGACCAACAGCAACTACAGTGGCGTCGGTAATATCGCGCATGAATATTCGTCCCGTGTATGCAATCAAGCGGCGGGCAGTGCGTTCGCGCTCTTCCCATGGTTTAAGCGACACGAATACAGTTGCGGTGTTCGATGAAACCGAAGTCGTAAGCATGTTGTAGCCATTCACCACCGTATACGAATCGACCTCCGGTATACTATCCAATATTTGCTCTACGCGCAGTGATACCTCGTTGGTACGCTGCAGAGATGCCGCATCGGGAAGTTGAATGGCACAAATGAAATAGCCTTCATCTTCTTCAGGTACAAATCCTTTTGGCACAGCAGAACCTAAGCTCCCTGCGAGCACCACAATTCCGATCAAGAGAATTACCGTGACGAATAGCTTACGTGCAAAAAGCGCTGTAACCCTTCCATAGCGCTCCGTGAGTCGATCAAAAAAGCGATTGAATGCCGCGAAAAAACGAGCCATAAGTCCTTTGCCCGGCTTGGTTGGGCGCAATATCAAAGAGGCCAAAGCGGGGCTCAACGTAAGTGCATTAAATGCCGAGAAAAGAACGGAAATCGCAATGGTAATGGCGAACTGTTGGTAGAGCCTTCCGGTAATACCGCCCGTAAGCGCTACTGGAATAAAGACTGCGGCCAAGATTACAGCGATTGCAACAACGGGACCTCCTACTTCTTTCATCGCCTTTCTCGTAGCCTCTTTTGGTGACAATCCTTTCTGTAAATGGTGCATCACGGCTTCCACAACGACAATGGCGTCATCAACCACCAGCCCAATGGCCAGCACCATCCCCAAGAGTGAAAGCACATTCACCGAAAAGCCCAGCAGGGGGAAAACCATAAAGGTGCCAATCAACGAAACCGGTACGGTCAGAAGCGGAATCAGTGTTGCGCGCCAATCTTGCAAAAACAGGAACACCACCAGTATCACAAGAAGAACTGCTTCCAACAGCGTATGCAAGATCTCATCAATACCAGCCTCCACCGCCAATGTTGTATCGAGGGGAAACGCAACATCCAAGTCTGGTGGAAAGGATTGTTGCATGGTCGCAATTTTGGTGCGAATGGCTTCGGCTACTTCCAAGCCGTTGGATCCGGGAATTTGATAGATGGCCACCGTTGCAGAGGCCTTTCCATTTAATCGGCTGCTAGACGTGTAGTTTTCATTCCCCAATTCCACGCGAGCAACATCTTTCAAACGAACCAATGCTCCGTTGTCGTTCGACTTTACGATTATGTTTTCAAACTGTTCCTCATTGACGAGGCGTGTTTGAAGTTGGGCTGAATATGTGTTCTCATTGCCTGGAAGGGCCGGCTCATTTCCGAAAGTACCACCCGGACGAATCGCGTTTTGATCTTTCACCGCATTCATCACTTCCTGCACCGTCAAACCATAAGACGCCAGCTTATCAGGCTTCACCCAAATGCGCATGCCATACTGTGTCCCACCTAAAATGGTCACGTCGCCCACTCCCGACGTTCGCTTCAACTCGTCAATGGCATTGATGTAGGCGTAATTTGTAAGGAAGTCCTTGTCATAAGCGCCATTGGGCGAATAGAATGAAACCAATAAGAGCGGGAACGTCAGCGATTTTTTGACCGTGACACCCAAGTTCAATACCTCTGCAGGCAGAAACGGATTCGCTTGTGTGGCTTTGTTTTGGGTCAACATGTTGGCCTTGTCCATGTCGGTTCCAACTTCAAAGGAGACCTGGATGTTCGCTGTGCCGTCGGCCGAATTTACCGAACGCATGTAGAGCATATCCTCCACACCATTCACCTGCTGTTCGAGGGGTGTTGTAACGGCCTGTTCCACATTGACAGCATTAGCACCACTGTAAAGCGCGGTGATTTGCACCATGGGCGGTGTAATAGGCGGATACTGTGAAACCGGAATGCCTTTGAGAACGAGCAATCCGAGTACAACCATCAAAATGGATATAACGATCGCTGCAATGGGCCTGCGTATAAAAAATTCACTCATAATCTATGGGTTCTTTAGCGAGTCAGGGTAGAATCATACGACCATTGCATGGGCACTGGGATAATGGGTTTTCCAGGCTGTATTATGGCATTGCCAACCATCGCTACCTTTTCACCGGCCTTCAGTCCTTCTTTAATGACCCAGTTGCTGCCTACACGTTGCCCGGGAATAACCTTGCGCGCTGTGAGCACATTGTTTTCATCCACGATCATCACCTGATAGATCGTTTGCAGCTGACGCACTGCCTGTTGCGGAACGATCACGGCATCGTTCAGCTGTTCCGAAACGGTCTTGACGCGAACGAACTGTCCGGGTCTTAAAAACCCACTGGTATTTTCAACCACGGCCTGCACAAGCAAACTGCCGGTTCCGCCGTCCAGCGCACGATCGGCAAAATCAAATTTGGCCTTTTGCTGCAGCACCTTGCCGTCGCTGAGAATGACTTCGAGTTCGATGGGTGAGCTCTTGTCACGCGTTGCAGCTTGCTCCTTGTACTTCAGGTAGTCGGTTTCGGAAATCGAAAATCGTATACGGATATCACCAGTGGCTGAAACTACGTTCAACGGCTGTGATCCCTTTGAAACGAAATCGCCCACTTGTACTCTTGACAAACCAATCACACCGGAAATAGGCGCCAGAATGCGTGTGTACGAGACTTGCACATCGGCATTGGAAAGACCTGCCTGTGCCGCAGAAACGGCAGCCTTTTGAGCCTCATAAGCGGCTCTCGACGCGTCTAAATCGCGCATGCTCAGTGCGTTCATTTGCGCTAAGGGTAATACACGATCATAGTCTGCCTTGGTTTTCACCAACATAACCTCCTGAGCGGTCAATTGCGCTAGTGCCGCTTGACGGGCATTTAGCACAATAGGATCGTCGACAGTGTACAACAACTGGCCGGCTTTTACCGGCTGTCCTTCCTGAAAGTGAATACCTGTAATAGGGCCATCGACACGCGTAATAATCTCAACGTCGGCTTGCCCGTATGTTTCGCCAATATATTCGGTGTATACAGGTATCGACCTTGTAACGGCCTCGAGCACTTGGACCTCGGGCACAGGAGGTTCTTTTTTGGGTGGTGCTGAACAGGCAGATAAAAAAAGACAAAGCAATGCGGTCATTGCAACCGCCCCTAGCAGGGACTTGACTGTATGAAATTCTCTCACAAGTTGGATAATTAGCAGTTTGAAAAGAGTATCGAATTAATGTTTGCGAGGCATTGGACGGCTGGCGGGCATGCCTCCTGGGCGGGCCATGCCTCCTCCACCGGGGGAGGGATGACTTTGTTGAAAGCCATTGTAGCGTTGGGTGGCTCTATCGCGGTTGGCGGGCTCGTTCATCATACCTCCGGTGCCCTTCACCTGAGCCGGCGATGCATCCTTCCAGCCGTTGTTGGCGTGTTGCTGCCAATTGCCGTTTTCATTTTTATAGACATTTCCCGCACGATCGGAATAAACGTTATTCGGACGATTGGTAGGCGTCATTCCGGCTGGCATTTTTGGCGTAGACGCATGCGCTCCTCCTCCACCGGAAAGGCCAGGGCCGTCGTGGTGCGCTATACCTGAGCTGATGCCACTGTTCGCCCCCGGTCGGTTATACATATTCTGACGCGGGCTGTTGCCGTAATTCGTGATAGGACCTTTGTAGGTTGGTCGATTTGGGGGGCCGGCGGGGTGAGGACCGTAATACCCTCTGCTGGGACCATAATAACGCGGGGGGTAGTAATAGTGAGGATAATACATGGGCGGGCCAAACCAGCCACCGCCATATGCATATGCAGGTCCGCCGAAGCCGAAACTCCATGGGCCTGCTGTGTAGCCAATAGACATGCTCCAACCTGTCCAAGGTGAGTAGTGCATACCGAAGCCCCACGTGCATGGACGTGAATAATAGGTGGTTCCTACCCATGGGCTGTAGTGCCAACCTGTTCCATAAACCACGGTCGGTCCGTAAACGTAGGCTCCCATATAACCCGGAGTATATCCTACGTAAACCACATCCGGTGTTGAATCATAGATATACACATACTTCGTGTTGTAGGCAGGGTTGCTGGCGGGAATCTTATCTATATCCGACGGCCTGGAGGTGCTCACCTCCCAAGGGCCTGTGTACCTCTTGCTTTCGAACCAAACGCCGTTGTCAACA
>CAMBPD010000125.1 GCA_945869405.1 Chryseobacterium gleum
GTGAGCTCGAAAACCTCCATACCTCAATCGCCGTCCGAAAAAACAGGCGCAAACGACCGACCTACAACAGCCCACCGCTTCAGCGGTGGGATTAAAATCCCCTACGCCCCTTCAATCCCACGAATAAATTCGTGGGCTTTGCAATCCCCAACCAACCGCTCAATCTCATATCGACGCGAAAAAAAGCTCTTAAACAGAATAAAATATTCCGGCGTATACCATAAGAGGCTAATCCATGAGATTAAACACTGTTTACCAATTACTTAAAAATCCAATAAGTGACAGACACTTCAAAAAAAATCGCCCCTACATCCGTTAACTTTGGCTTCACAAATCATGAAAAAGAAAACAATCCTCCATACGCTTCTCATATTCTGTGCTTGTGCTACTCACGCACAAAACACCAACCTTCGCATCAACGAAATTCTGACACGCAACAGCGCAGTTGTCATGGACGATTTCTTCGAATACGACGACTGGATTGAAATCTACAATCCACCCGGAAGCGGCATAACCAACCTTGCGGGTTATTACCTGAGCGACAATGCCGACAGCCTCACCAAATGGCAAATACCAGCCGACGATGCGGGTGTCACAACTGTTCTCCCCAACAACTTCATCATCTTTTGGATCGACGATGATTACGACAACCTTAACTCACAAGGTCCATCCCACAACGCAGGTTTTGCGCTAGACAGCGATGGAGAAATGATTCTGCTCACTGCCCCCGATGGCCTGACGATTATAGACAGCACCTCATTCCCAGAAATGGCACGCGATGTAAGCTGGGGTCGCTCTTGCGACGGTTGTCCGCAATGGCAGTACTTCAACAACGTGACCTTCGACGACAACAACTTCGAAATTCAGGACAACGACCTGCTCTTCATAAACGAAGTACAACCCATTAATACAGTAACCTTTGATGACCTCGAAAATGAATTCGACCCCTGGTTCGAAATCTACAATCCGAATTCTTTTCAAGTAAACTTAGCAAACTACAGCCTATCCATTAATGGCGGTGCACCCTGGACAATAGCCAATACGCGCCCGGCCAGAACGGTTATTCCTCCGGGTGGATTCATGCTTGTTTGGTGCGACAATGATTTAACTGACGACGTTAACCACAGCCCGCTGACGCTGCCTGTCGAAGGCGCTAGCATTCAGTTAGTCGGTCCTGACGGATCTTCCATTATTGACACCTATTCCTATCCAGCAACAACCGCAGACCACAGCAATGGGCGCGCAAGCGATGGCGCAGCTAGCAGCCTAGAATTCTTCACTCCTACTCCAACGGTAACCAACCAACTTATCGTTATACAGCCCGAAAATATCGTCATCAACGAATTGCTAGCCGCAAATCAAAACGGCATTACCGACAATGTAGGAGAACTGGAAGATTGGATTGAAATCTACAACCCCAACAACTTCCCTGTGAACCTGAGCGGTTACTATTTCAGCGACGACCCGGAGGTGCGCAATAAATGGGTTGTGCCCTCCAGTTATCCAGATAGTGTGACCGTGCCTGCGCAAGGGTGGTTGCTGTTTTGGGCCGACAGAGATATGGAACAAGGAGTGCGGCATGCCGATCTTCGTTTATCCAACAACGGAGAGTACCTGAGCCTGGCCAGTCCAGACGGATATACACTCGCCGACGAAATTCAGTGGGCTTACATTGCGCCAGACACCTCGTTGGGGCGTGTATCCGATGGTGCGTCTGAGTGGGTACTATTTATCGTGTCAACCCCAGATGCAAGCAACAGCCTTGGCACGATCAACGTTCAAGAAAGTAAGGGTGCAAAACTCATCGTTTATCCCAACCCTACATCTACCTTAATTCAATTCAACGCAGCTGTTACGGGAGTCATTTCAGACATCACCGGCAAACGCATCACTTCCTTTGAAAACACGCGGTCTATTGATGCCTCGCAATGGTTGTCGGGAGTTTACCTTCTGCACACAATCGATGGTTCAACGATGCGAATAATCAAGAACTGATAGGTGGATGCGTATCTTTAGCACATGAAAAGCATCACCGTTTTTTGCGGCGCAAGCGAAGGCAACACACCCCTCTATCGAGAGGTCGGTTATCAAACCGGAAAACTACTCGCAGCAAACTCTATTGAAGTAGTCTTTGGCGGTGGAAAAATTGGCATTATGGGCGCCGTAGCTGATGGCGCGCTCGAGGCGGGTGGCACTGTCATCGGGGTTATACCCAAATTTCTTCGCACCAAAGAGGTAACCCATTATGCGGTCACTCATCTTCATGTTGTAGACACCATGCACGAACGCAAAATGCTCATGCATCGTCTTAGCCAAGGGGTAATGGCACTGCCGGGTGGGTTTGGAACACTCGACGAGCTATTCGAAATCTTGACATGGGCGCAACTGGGCATGCATCAATACCCCATTGGCCTGCTCAACGTAAATAATTACTTCGACCATCTTGTTGCCTTCGTGCATCACATGTGCCAAGAGGGTTTTCTATCAGAGACCGTTCGCGATCTGATTTTAGTGGATGACGATGCCCAGCGTTTGCTCAGCAAGATGATCAACTACGAGGCGCCAGAAATTTACAAGTGGATAACAGAGGAAGAAGTATAGAAAAGTATGAACACGTTCGAAGAACTTAAACTGACCCGTCAATTTCTAAGTGCGATTGAGGATGCAGGCTACACCATGCCAACGGAAATTCAGATCAAGGCAATTCCGAGCATTATGGCTGGCCAAGATATAATTGGTATTGCGCAAACAGGCACTGGAAAAACAGCTGCCTACCTGCTGCCATTACTTCAGCTATTGAAATATGCACAAGGCAACGAAGCTCGGGTGCTTGTGCTCGTGCCTACCAAAGAACTTGTGGTGCAAGTTGAAAGAACCTTGATTGCACTTGCGGCGCATACTGATCTGCGATGGGTCGCACTGTATGGGGGTATCGGACCAAAAACGCAAATTGAAACATTGAAAGCGGGGGTCGACCTAATTGTAGCAACTCCGGGCCGATTCTTAGAACTTTACGCCAAAGGCGAGATACGCGTCAAGAAAATAAAGCACATGGTGCTCGATGAGTGCGACCGAATGATGGATATGGGGTTTTGGCCTCAATTGCGTGATGTGCAGGAGAAAATTCCGCAGAAAAAACAACAATTGCTATTTTCAGCCACGTTTCCAGACAAGGTAGAGCGCCTGGCCGAAAACTTCCTTCTTTTCCCCACTCGCATTGAAGTAACTCCGCAAGCCACACCTGCTTCCACCGTTGAGCAATTGCTCTACGAAGTAAACAACTTCAGAACAAAACTTGCCTTATTGGAGCATTTACTGCTCGGAGATACCATGCGTCGTGTGCTGGTATTTGTGAGCACAAAAGAATTTGCTTCCAACATATTTAAGTACTTCGAAAGAAAGCCAATTGGTGAGATGCGCCTGCTCCATTCAAACAAAGCGCAGAATGCTCGAATGAACGCAATCGACGACTTTAAAAGTGGCGAAGTGCGTATGCTCATTAGCACCGATGTAAGCGCCAGAGGTATCGACGTTTTTGAAGTGTCTCACGTCATCAACTTCAACATCCCTTCACATTACGAGGATTACGTGCATCGCATTGGTCGCACAGGAAGGGCATTCAAAACGGGTGTCGCCATCAGTTTCATGGATGAGTCGGAAGCCTATCATGTGCGCAAAATCCAAAAGCTCATTAAGCAAACCGTGAAGCGCTTGCCATTGCCCGAAGGCGTTGAGATTTTCGAAACTCCTAAACCAGAGTTTCAGCAGCAAATGCGCGAAATAGACCGACAAAAGAGATTGGAAGATCCTGAATTCAAAGGTGCGTTTCACGAAAAGAAATTCAAACACACTGAAAAGAAACCGAAGGCGAAACAACAAACCCCCAAGAAAAAAGCATCTACTGGCGGACCAATCAAAAAAGGAAAAACATTCAAAAAAACCTACACCAAAAAATAATGAGCAAGTCGAATTTCAAATCCATTTCGCTCCTCACCCTCACTCACCGTGTGGGCGTATTGGAAGGTGTTTCCTATTTAATCTTACTTGGCGTGGCGATGCCGTTAAAGTACATCATGAATATTCCTGATGCCGTTCGCTGGACAGGACAAATCCACGGCATTCTATTCGTAACCTTCATGGTAGTGCTCATGTATGCCCGGCAAGTGAAGGCGCTTTCTTGGAAAAATGTCGCCAAAGCCATTGTCCTTTCATTCATTCCGTTTGGAACCTTCTACCTGTCGTTTGATAAACCTGTTCATTGAATACAAGACATCTGTATTTCAACCACCCATAAGGTCGTATTTTTTCTCCTTGCCACTGTGGACGATTTCCACTGGCTTTAATCGATAACACTATGCAAAAAGACAGCAGAATTGCAAGCAAATTCAATCAAAGAAACTGGAACGAAATACGTTCTAACGACTCATGGTCGATCTTCAAAATCATGGGTGAATTCGTTGAGGGATACGATCGCATGGGACAAATTGGCCCTTGTGTTTCCATATTCGGATCGGCGCGAACCAAGCCCGACAATCCGCACTACCAAACAGCCCGAGACATTGCCTTCAAGCTCACGCAAAAAGGATACGGCGTCATTACAGGCGGAGGACCTGGCATTATGGAGGCAGCCAACAAGGGCGCAAAAGAAGGTGAAGGCACTTCTGTTGGTCTGAACATCGTGCTACCGTTCGAACAACACGGCAATGAATTCGTCGATCACGACAAAAGCATCAACTTCGATTACTTCTTCGTTCGCAAAGTCATGTTCGTGAAATACAGCCAAGGATTTATCGTTATGCCCGGTGGATTTGGCACCCTCGATGAATTTTTCGAAGCGCTCACGCTCATTCAAACCGATAAGATTGGTCGCTTCCCGATCATTCTTGTAGGCAAATCATTTTGGGGTGGCTTGGTAGATTGGATAAAAGCAACCCTTCTCGATAGCGGTAAGAATATTTCCCCCGATGATATGTTTCTCTTCAGCCTTGTGGATACAGCCCAAGAAGCAGTTGACGAAATCGACAAGTTCTACTCGGAATACCTGCTGAAGCCAAACTTCTAGCAGCTACAACCTTTTGGCTTTGACCGCGTACACGCGGAGATGAAATCGAATATGAAACGCCTCACACAACTATCCACTCTTTTTGTTATCCTATCCGTTTGCGGTGGGTGGATGTTCATTTCTCCCGCCCCTGCCCCATCCTCTAAGTTGGCCAACCTTGAGGTGCAAATGTCTTATGAATTCATTGAGTACGACAAAAACATAATCCACCTTGAAAACCCTGAAAGTGGATGGAACGCGTTGTTTGACCGTTTTGAAAAACTGGCCTTCGAAGGAGAGGGTAAAATATCCATCGTGCATATTGGCGGGTCGCATGTTCAAGGAGGATACCTCACCGATCGGCTGAGAGCAAATTTTTCATCGATGGTTTTTAATGCCGCTGGTGAACGCGGTTTTGTGTTTCCCTACGAAATGGCCAAAACAAATAGCCCTAAATCTATCCGTTGCAAATGGTCGGGGCTTTGGACAGGTTGCCGCAACAGCGTAAGCGGTGCCGATTGTCTTTGGGGCCTATCGGGTATTAATGCCACATGCTATGAAAACAGCGCTTCAGTGAGTATTTCATCCGTAGAATCGGATAGCTCCCTTTATGCCTTTGGAAAAGTCCGCATTTACCATGATTACAGTAAGAACATTGTAATCGATACAGATACTAACGTTCAACTATTGCACGTATTCACAGACACTCTTTGCGGATACACCGAGTACTCTTTTACCCCCGAGGTTACCGCACTCAATTTCGGTTATCATACCACCGACTCGCTTCCCTGCTACTTCACCCTTCAAGGGGTGTATCTAGGCGAATCGAGCAACGGTATTACCTACAACGCTATCGGGGTGAACGGAGCTAGCACGCGCAGCTATTTGAAGTGTGAGCGATTCGACGAACACCTCCAAACCCTGCACCCCGACCTTGCCATTTTCGGCATCGGAATTAACGATGCAAATGTTCCCGATGGCGAATTCAACGCGACCCAGTATGAGGCTCGATACGACACGCTCATTCAACAATTCAAATTCGCCAACCCTGAGGCCTGCATCTTGTTTGTGACCAATAACGACACCTACTATCAAAAGCGTTATCCCAACAAGAACGCATTGGTTGTGCAACAAGTAATGTTCAAATTGGCTAAGAAATACGATGGCGCTGTGTTCGATCTGTTCGAGGTAATGGGAGGGCTCGGATCCATCAACAAATGGCAAAACGCTGAGCTAGCCGCAGCCGATAGAATACACCTGAGTAGAAAAGGATACGAATTGCAAGCCGACCTCATGACACATGCTTTTCAAAAGGCGCTTGGTGACTATATCGATAAAAAATACCGCTACTAATTCTTATGAGTTCTTTCATTGCATTGCTGTCGCCTGCCAAACTAATAGACGATCAAACACACTACCCTAACCTGCCTTGCACGGAAATAGACTTCAGTGAGGAAGCTAAGTTTCTTGTGTCAAAACTGCGCAAATTCAAACCGAAAGAACTCGGAGAACTCATGAGCATGAGCGACGCATTAGCTGCGGAAACCTATGCCCGATTTCAAACATGGGAATTACCGTTTACCCATAAAAACGCTCACCCCGCACTTCTCATGTTCAAAGGGGAGGTTTACCGAGGACTGCAAGCACAAGAACTAAACAGTAAACAGTTTGACTTCGCTCAAAAACACATTCGGATTTTAAGTGGCCTCTATGGCATACTCCGACCGCTCGACTTGGTGATGCCCTACCGCCTGATGATGGGCACTCGACTACCTTTAGACAAAAAAAACGGAACCCTTTACACCTTCTGGAAAAGTGCAATCTATGAGCATCTCCATCGCGACCTCGACAAAAAAGGAGTCATCGTAGACCTTGCCTCCAATGAGTACTTCAAAGCTGTTGATGCGGCTGCATTGCAACGCCGTGTGATAAACTGTGAATTCAAGGAGAAAAAAGCGGGGAAAATCGTCACCGTAAATACCTATGCCAAATCAGCACGAGGTAAAATGGCGCGATTCATCATTGACCACAAAATCACCAAGGCTTCCGACCTGAAAGCCTTCGATTATGACAACTATGCGTATGCCCCAAAACATTCGCAGGAAAACACTTGGGTATTTACCAGATAGTGATTTTTTAACGGACATAAAGCCTCTAAATTCGTTTCTTTACGCTTCTAAATTTCCATAATCCAATCTATGAAAAAAATCATTCTCGCCATAGCTGCCATAGCATGTGCATACACTACAGAGGCCCAAAGCTTTAAAACTCGAAAAGACTGCGTCTCCTATGCCTTAGGTGTTACTATGGCTGAAACGCTCAAGAAAAGCGGCATCACCGAGTACAATGAAGACCTAGTGAAAAAGGCCATTAGCGAGCATCTTGCAGGAAAAGGCACATTCGATGCCCCTACTGCAGATAAGATTTATAAAGAAGAATCGAAAAAAATAGCTGACCAAAAAGTACTTGCCAATAAGAAAGTAGGAGAGGCTTTTTTAGCCGAAAACAAAAAGAATAAACTCGTACAAACTACACCCTCCGGCCTTCAATACAAGAACACGCAAGAAGGTACCGGTGCCATGCCCGATGGCAATGACAAGGTTACGGTTCACTACCACGGCACGCTCATTGACGGCACCATTTTCGACAGCTCTGTGCAACGCGGAACCCCCGCTTCTTTCGGTCTCAACCAAGTCATTCCTGGCTGGACAGAAGGTCTGCAATACATGAAAGAAGGTGGCAAAACGACGTTCTACATCCCTTCAGAATTAGCCTACGGGTCGCGTAGCCAAAACAAAATACCAGGTAATTCAGCCTTGATCTTCGAAGTTGAGCTCATCAAAGTTGAGCCGGTTGAAGGAACTGGAACACCAAAGCCCGGAGCTCCTGCGCCTGCTGTTCCTACTAAAAAATAATACGCTTTACACTATTTTAAAAGGCTGCCTAGGCAGCCTTTTTCATTTGTAACAAAAAATGACTGTGCCGATCGAAATCTCCGTACTTCTTTGCCGCTCAATCTGACAATTGTCAAACAAAAGACTCTCTACACAATCATTAAATTTGCTTCCTATTCACTCTTATGAAAATCGAACAAATCTATACCGGCTGTCTTGCTCAAGGCGCTTATTACATTACTCGCAACGGAGAAGCTGCCATTATTGATCCTTTGAGGGAAATACAACCTTACTTGGACCGTGCAGAAAGAGACGGCGTGAAGATCAAGTACATTTT
>CAMBPD010000126.1 GCA_945869405.1 Chryseobacterium gleum
CCGTTGGAAGGAAATACTCGAAACACGCACCCTCCTTGCGGAGCAGGTAGGCCTGTCAAAAGATTTTATTCTAAAGTACCTCGAGCAACTACACAAAGAGTCTATACGCACACAAACGCGTGTGATGAACAAAGGCGGAATTCGCTAACGTTACTTCACTTTTAGTTGAAACATACTTCTGTCTCCTATTCGACCCTCTAGTAGGTCGCCCGGAGTTACTTTACCCACACCAGAAGGTGTGCCAGTGAAAATGAGATCTCCAATTTTCAGCGTCATAAACTGTGACACGTAGGCAATCACCGCGTCAAAATTGAAAATCATGTCGCTGCTATTTCCGCGCTGAACGAGTTGATCGTTCTTGAATAAGGAGAACTGAATGTTCTGCTTGTCCAACTCCTCTACAGGAATAAAATCTGCAGACACAACTGCAGAACCATCAAAGCCTTTGGCCTTTTCCCAGGGCAACCCCTTCTTTTTAAGTTCATCTTGAATATCTCGAGCGGTAAAATCAATTCCCAAACCAACGGCTCCGTAATAGCGAGAGGAAAACTCGCGGGCAATGTGTTTTCCCAACCTATCGATACGCAACACCAGTTCAACTTCGTAGTGAACTTCCTGTGTCCAATCGGGAATAAAGAAGGGGTTTCCTTTGGGCAAAATAGCAGAATCGGGCTTACAAAAAAACACAGGCTCAGTGGGTAAATCATTGCCTAGTTCTTTGGCATGTTCGGCATAATTACGTCCAATGCAAATGATTTTCATAGCTTACTCTCTAACAAATTCAATGATCACTTTCCTATCTCCCAAACCCTCTTGAACGGAGTCACGATCACCAAAATACTTCGTGATAAATCGATCGGAACTCAATCCACTACTTACCAAGAAGTCTTTCACTGCATTTGCCCTGCGTTGGCTCAAGAGGAGATTTCGAGCAGCATCGCCAGACTTATCTGCAAATCCTGTCACGATCAACTTCAACTGGGGAGATCTCGCTAGAATATCTACAATTTCATTCAGCGATAACACTGAGCCGGCATCAAGACTTACGACGCCTTTCGAAAAGTAGACGCTCATAGAGCCCGGTAAATTGGTTACAGTTCCTTCTCTGCGCGCAGGAGGAAGCAGTGTATTACTGCCGTCGGCGACAGCGTCGCCTGTATTCATCTTAACCAACGCAAAAACCATATCTCGCAAATCGTCGATCTGCTTTTGCATGGTCATGTTCTTTTCATCCTGACTCTGCTGCCACAACTTTAACTGCTCGCTGCGCAAATCATCAATCTGTTTTTGCATGCCATCCAATTTCACTGTATTGGACTGCAATAACTCTAGCAAGCGTTGATTGATGGCTACATCTGTGGCGGTATTGTCATTATTCAATTTAGAATGATCAGTGAGGTCAATAGTGGCCAAACCATCATTTTCCAATTCAACACGAATGGGTTCCAAAGGCATCCACTTCTCGTCACTTAAATACTGTTTCAGCAGCTTTTCCTTTGCTCCATTATCCACCACAATCTCCTCAGAGCCATGCACCACCATTAAATTATTTTCCCCGTACACACCAACCTCCATGCGCACCATGAGTTTCAAATCGCTCAATTCTTTGTCGAGAAAGTTTCGCCGCATACGTTCCTCAACCACTTCGTCGTTGGTGCCCGCGGAAAAATCAACTGCACGAAAGTCCAGCCCATCGATGGTCGCAAGCTTCTGCTCTATCATCCTCGAAAACCCTTTGAATTCACTTAACTTTTCGTAGTCATAAAATTCAATCGCACCCTTTACAATTCCGTTCAATTGGCGCATTGTTTCCCGTTTCGAATGACGCAGCTTGACGTCACCCTTTTCGAGCGCTGCGCAACGATCTACATACAAACTGAGATAGGTTGAAACCAATTGTTGAAACTGATCGAGCGCCAGCTCATCGGCGTGCTCGTAGTAGTTGATTATTATGCGGTGCTCTTCGGAGTGCGACGGAACAATTTTACCTGCAGACAATCCGGTAGTGTCCTTCGGATAATGGTGTACCACTGTAGTGTTCTGCGCTTGAAGCACGAAACACTGGAACACACTCAACAACAACGTAAGGCGAAGGCACTTCATCGGTAATTTCAAAGTTACCCTCGACCGTTCCAATAGAAACGACGTTGAGAACGCTTTTCGTCAGAATTATACACGGGTTATAAACAGCAAGCGAGGCGTTTACCAGCGGGCGATAACGGTTTCGTTCCCCTTCGTAACATCGTTCATTTTCGCTACTACTTCGGAACCAAGAGGCAAGAAAATATCTACTCGACTACCGAACTTTATGAAGCCGAATTGTTCGTTGCGCTCAACTCGCTGACCCGGTTTTACATAGTACACAATGCGGCGCGCTACAGCTCCTGCAATTTGTCGAAACAACACTTCTTTTCCATTCGAATGCTTCACCACAATGGTCGTGCGCTCATTGTCGGTACTACTTTTCGGGTGCCAAGCTACCAGGTAAAGGCCTTTGTGATATTTGGCATACGTAACCTCGCCTTCGCATGGCACCCAGTTCGCGTGTACATTCAATGGCGACATAAAAATAGAAACCTGAATACGCTTTCCCTTGAAATATTCTGGCTCTTCTGTTTCTTCAATAACGACAACCTTACCATCGCAAGGTGCGACCAATTCGTTGGCCGCAGCGCGGTTGGTGCGGGAGGGCAGACGAAAGAACTGCACAACTAAATAAAAGAACACCAGCACAGGCGCAGAGGCCAACCAAAACCATGCACTTGAAGTGTCGATCATCTTCGTTAATCCAAAAACGATTGAGCCGCAAAGCACTGCCGTACCGGCGATGATGGTGTATCCTTCTTTGTGAATAGTCATAAAAAGTAGAAAATTTTGTAGTAAGCTAGAAAAACAGGCAATGCCAAGAACAAGCCATCGAAGCGATCAAGCACACCGCCATGCCCGGGCATGAGGTGGCCACTATCCTTTACCCCGAAATTACGTTTGAGGTGTGACTCGAACAAGTCACCCAAATTACCAAAAACTGCTACAGATGCAGCCATGACCATCCAGTCGAGCAATTCCAATGTATGCGTTAAATGAAATAATGCGAATGCGGCAATGAATGCTACTAGTGAACCTCCTATCAATCCCTCCCAGGTTTTGTTGGGCGAAACCTCGGGATACAGCTTTCGATTGCCCAAGTGCTTCCCTGTAAAGTATGCCCCAGTGTCGTTTGCCCACAACACAAGGAAAAACCCCACAAGAGGAATAGGGTCATAGGATCCTTGAAGAGTCGGCAAAACGTTTACGAGCGACAATGGCATCACCACATAAATCCAACCGAACATGGTAATTGCCAAATTGGTCAACGTTAGATGATCCAACTTGATGAGTTCAGCAACAAAAATTATTGCTACCAACAATGGTAAAATCCAGAACCATACAGGCTTCACTGTATTGGTTTGTACAAGAAAAACCAACATGTACAGTACGACACCGACCGACATACCCTTGAACCACCGAGGCGCGTTGGTCTGTTGATGCTTCAGGAGTTCATATACTTCATACAACCCCACCGCAGCGAAGAACAGGAAAAGCATTCCATTGGCAAGTGGGCCCAAGAAGGCGCAGCCCAATACGGCAACTGAAAATATCAGTCCCACGATTGATCGCTGTGCAAGATTGCTGAGAGATGCCATAAGCTCGGCAAACTTAATCAATCGACACCATACCTACTGTGAAAATATGCCCACAAAAAAGGCCGCTTGCGCGGCCTTCTTGTTATTCTGCTGCCGGCTTTATTTCGTTGGCCGGGTTACGTTCTTTCCATTGACGTGGACCGAGAATTTCCTCCAAGTCATCTTTAAAAATCACCTCTTTCTCCAACAATTTCGCAGCAAGTTTGTCGAGCTCAGAGCGGTGCCCACCAAGGAGTTCAAGCGCCTTTTGATAGGCCTTCTCAATAATCTTGGATACCTCCTCATCTATGATACGAGCTGTCTCTTCACTGTACGGCTTGGTGAACTGAGATTCACCGCTGCTATCGTAGTAGCTGCGGTTACCAATTCTTTTGTTCAAACCATACACAACCACCATCGCATAAGCCTGCTTTGTTACTTTCTCTAAGTCGCTGAGAGCTCCTGTTGAAATCTTTCCAAAAGCCACCTCTTCAGCAGCGCGACCACCAAGGGCGGCGCATATTTCGTCATAAATCTGTTCTGTAGTAGTTATTTGTCTTTCCTCCGGCAAGTACCATGCAGCACCCAACGAGCGACCGCGTGGAACTATGGTTACTTTCACCAATGGCGAAGCATGCTCGAGGAGCCAAGAGATGATGGCGTGGCCACTTTCATGGTAGGCAATCGTTGACTTTTCTTCAGCCGTAATGATCTTATTCTTCTTTTCGAGACCACCTATAATTCTGTCAACAGCATCCAAAAAATCTTGCTTATCGACTACATGCTTTTCTTTGCGTGCCGCAATTAGAGCTGCTTCATTACAAATATTTGCAATATCCGCGCCGCTGAACCCGGGTGTTTGGCGCGCCAAGAACTCTACATCAATGGAGTTGTCGAATTTTACATTCTTGAGGTGGACATGAAAAATTTGCACCCGTTCGTTGAGATCGGGCATATCCACATAAATCTGTCTGTCGAAGCGTCCGGCGCGCAGAAGCGCTTTATCCAAAATATCGGCGCGGTTGGTTGCTGCTAGAATGATGATACCACTGTTTGTAGCAAAGCCATCCATTTCGGTCAACAACTGATTCAGTGTATTCTCGCGTTCGTCGTTGCTACCGAAGTTAATGCTCTTGCTTCGAGCGCGCCCGATCGCATCAATCTCGTCGATAAAGATGATAGACGGCGCCTTCTCTTTTGCCTGGCGGAAAAGATCCCTTACTCTGCTTGCTCCCACACCCACAAACATTTCAACGAAATCGGACCCGCTTAGTGAAAAGAAAGGAACCTGTGCCTCACCTGCCACAGCCTTGGCAAGCAACGTCTTTCCTGTCCCTGGAGGTCCTACTAAAAGCGCTCCCTTCGGAATCTTGGCTCCTAGTTCAGTGTATTTCTTTGGATTCTTTAGGAAGTCAACAATCTCTTGTACTTCCTGTTTCGCACCTTCGAGGCCTGCCACATCATTGAAGGTTACCGAAGTTCCCTTCCCCTTCTCAAATAGGGTAGCCTTTGATTTTCCGATACTGAAGATTTGACTGCCACCGCCACCACCGCCGCCCATGCGCCGCATGATGATTACCCAAACGCCGATGATAATACCAAAGCCAATGATCCAGAAGAGAAGGTTCTGTCCAAATTCGTTAATCGGCTTGTACTGCACCAGGATGCCGCGCTCATTACCCAATCGTTCAATTTCGTCGATTGAACTCTCACTCGGCGGGATATTAAACCAAAACTCGCTTGAGCGAGAGAAGCCTTTCACTGAAGTCTGATTGCCAATCTCGTTTCCTAGCATCGACTTACCCAAGGAGTCAAGATATATCTTGCCTACAACTTGGTTATACTCTAACCGTTCGATGAAACCACTCTCGGCGTATTGTTTGAATTGACGGTAGTCAATTTGACGTCCGTCGCTTCCGCTGTTGAAGATCATCATCCCTATCAGAACCATTGCTAAAATGGCATAAATCCAATAGAAATTCCCTCCTTTTTTTTCGCCACCACCCGGGAGGGGCTGCGGTCTTCTTTGTTCTTTTTTGTCTTCAGACATTCTAAATCAATTAATTTCCAATTCGCCTCACCGAAGCGTCGGCCCACAAGTCTTCCAAAGCGTAAAAGTTGCGAGCCTCTTTTCCAAAGACATGCACAATCACGTTTACGTAGTCTATGAGAATCCACGTAGCGTTTCCTCCACCCTCACTATGAGCAGGCTTTTCCTGCACCAATTGAAGGGCTTCCCTTTCCACAGAATCAGCGATTGCTTGAACCTGTGTATTACTATTCCCATTACAAACAACAAAGAAGTCAGAAAGTGCATTAGGCACCTTGCGAAGGTCCATCACAACGATGTCGTTCGCCTTGATTTCTTCCATTCCATGCACAATTGCGTCTACCAATGGCTCAGCTCCACTTTTTGCTACTTTCACTTTGGTTGTGTTTTTCTCTTCCACTAGCGGACAAAAGTATGCTTGCCGCTGCTCCGTAATGCTTTATTAGTCATTTTATTTCATTTTTTTACCAACCCAGTAAATGCCGAATTTTGCGCACCATGCAGTTTGTGCAAAATACCCCTATATGGTTGAAAGAAACCGACTCTACCAACAAAGAGGCTCTGCGCATGCTGAAGGCCGGCCGGCCAGCAGAAGGCACTTGTATTTGTGCTCATTTTCAAACGGAAGGCAAAGGCCAACGCTCCAATCGATGGTTGAGCCTTCCCAGTGAAAACCTACTCGTAAGTTTTATTCTCTATCCGCCCATCCATTCAGCCAGCGAACCCTTCACTCTGAGCATGGCTTCGGCACTTGCCGTGCGTGAAACAATCGCAGAGTTTACGGGCCATCCAGTGGAAATTAAATGGCCCAATGACATCCTGGTAAGCGGAAAAAAAATTGCTGGTATACTCATCGAGAACCAGTGGTTGGGGTCTTCTTGGCATGCCGCAGTGGTAGGCATAGGCATCAATATCAACCAAAGGGAATTCGATGTAGAGCACGCAACCTCACTATCGCTAATTACTGATTTAATTACAGATCCGAAAATCGTTCTACACAGCCTCCAAGCCAACCTCTCTGCTCTATACACACGATTTTGTAAGAAAGAGCATGCAACGCTTTCTCACGAATACCACGACCAACTCTTCGGAAGGAAAACATTACACACCTACCAAACTGCACAAGGACTCATTTTGGCTCAAGTCGTTCAAGTGCTTCACGATGGCCGCTTGGAGCTCCGATCCTCTGAAGACGTTCATCTCACATTCGATCTTTCTGAGGTGCGCTTGGTTTACTGATCCTGGTCAGGCGGATGTGTGATAAAAATAATCTGTATTTATTCCGTGCTTCACATGAAATAACGTTTCTTGCTTGCTCTTTCCATCGCCTGCAAAAAAGCTGCAGACATTGGGTTACCACGTAATTATCCGCATGAACAGAATCATAAAAAAAGCCGCAGTGATTGGAAGTGGCGTTATGGGCTCGCGTATCGCTTGTCATTTCGCCAACATAGGTGTCCAGGCAGTTTTGCTCGACATTGTTCCAAATGCACTCACTCCGAAAGAAACGCTTCAAGGGCTTACACTGAGCGACAAAGTAGTTCGGAATCGAATTGCGCAAGACGCGCTTCAAACGGCCATTTCAAGCAACCCCTCGCCCATTTATCGCAAGTCATTCACTGAACGCATTCGAATTGGCAATCTGGAGGATGACTTGTCACTGCTCAAAGACTGCGATTGGATAATCGAAGCAGTTACTGAGCGCATCGATATCAAGCAGCAAGTGTTTGAAAAGGTGGAAGCCCATCGCAAACCGGGCAGCCTAATTACCACAAACACCTCAGGCATTCCCATAGCAGCGCTCACCGCAGGAAGAACCGACGATTTCAAGAAGCACTTCTGCGGAACACACTTCTTCAATCCGCCGCGCTATTTGCAGCTGCTCGAAATTATTCCTTCGCGACACACGCTACCCGAAGTGGTGGATTTCTTCACGCAATACGGAGAAAAGTACTTGGGAAAAGTGGTTGTGCCTTGCAACGACACGCCAGCGTTCATAGCCAACAGAATCGGTGTGTTTAGCATCCAAGCACTGTTTCATTTAATTGGTGAGCTTGAGCTAACCGTTGAGGAAGTCGACAAACTAACGGGCCCTGTGCTCGGGCGACCAAAGAGTGCAACATTCAGAACGTGCGATGTCGTTGGCTTGGATACGCTCGTGCATGTGGCCCGCGGTGTGCACGAACAATGTCCGAAAGATGAAGCGCGCAACGTTTTCGCCATTCCCTCCTTCATCCAACACATGGTGGATCAACAATGGCTCGGAGATAAAACCAAGCAAGGATTTTACAAGAAGATTAAAAACGAGAAAGGCGAATCAGTTATTCTCTCCCTCAATCTGCAAACGTTAGAATACGGCGAGCAGAAAAAAAGCAAGTTTGCAACGCT
>CAMBPD010000127.1 GCA_945869405.1 Chryseobacterium gleum
GTTGTTTTCAGAGGATAACAAGGCGTCCTTGGTAGCCTGAAGATGTTTAATGGACTCGTCAATTTGTTTGATTGCTTCTCCAAATTTCTTGCTGGCCAAATTGTAGTTCTTCGAAAAACCCTCTTTGAAGTCATTCATGCGCGACTCGAAATTCGTGATGTCCACGTTCTGATTGCGAATCTGCGCCAACTCAGCCTTGTACCGCATAGAATTCAACGCCGCATTGCGCAATAACGTGATGATGGGTATGAAAAACTGAGGACGTACCACATACATCTTCTCAAACCTATACGACACATCCGCAATGCCGCTATTGTAAAATTCACTCTCGGCCTCGAGCATCGTCACCAACACAGCATACTCGCACTTCTTCTCCGTGCGGTCTTTGTCGAGCTCCTTGAAAAAATCTTCGTTCTTCTTCTTCGTCGCCGTCTCGTCGCCCTCGTTCTTCATCTCGAACATAATAGAGATAATCTCATTGCCGGCCTCATCTTCCTCGCGGTAGATGAAGTCGCCCTTGCTGCCACCTCTGGAGTTGTTGTCTTTCTCGAAGTAGGCGCGTGGAAATGCCGTCGCACGCAATTTGTTGAACTCCGTTTCACAGTGCTGCTCCAAGGTTTCCCCCAACATCTTTGTCGAGAGCTTAATCTTCATGTCTTTGCGAAAGGCTATCTCTTCATCTTTCAGCTTTATAATAGACTCTTGTGTTTTTAGCGCGGTGTTGAATTCTTCCGTGAGCATTTTTTTCTGCATCTCTTTCTCGTTTTCCTTCATCAACACCGCCGTCTTCAATTCGTCGCGCTCTTTCTCAATCTCCTTAATCGATTGCGTTACGAGCAACTGTTTCTCTAGCTCGGCATTGTCTATCTTCGACCTTAGTTGAGCCACCTCTTGGTCTTTTTGCCCCAATTGCTCTATGAGCTGCAGCTCATTCTTGGCGTTTAGCTCACTGATTTCATTTTCCTTTTTTAGAAGCTCAGTCTGCAAATCGCCTCGCAACGTTGCTTCCGCCAATTGCACCGCAGTTACTTTGTCGTGCTCGGCCAGCTTGAGGCGTTGCTGAATTTCTTTATCAAATTCCTGGTTGCGCACTTGTCGCTGAATGTCGGCAAAGCCGGCGGCATCCACTTGAAAGGCTTTGTGGCAGTGAGGGCAGTTAATTTCGTTCATGGGTGAAAATTGGGGGTAAAATGTGGGTTACGAATTTACGCTAGGCGCAGGTGGTTGTTTTGCTTTGTTGATGAAATGAAAAAAAGTGTGCGCCATGCGGCGTTGCTCGCCGTTTGGCCGGAGAAAACTACACCGCGTTTATTCCTCCAAAAACTTTAGGTCTTTCCCAAACGTTTCGGGCAACACCAGCAAGGAAAGCAGCGAGAGCAACAAACAGATGCCACCCACCACCAGCGCGGCATTCACCTCGCCCCATGCGCCGGAAAGCGATTTGAAAGAAAGCACGATAGGCACAGTGGCACCGCGCACAAAGTTGGGAACTGTGGTGGTCACCGTAGCCCGTATGTTGGTGCCGAAGGTTTCCGATGCAATGGTTACAAACAACGCCCAATAGCCCGTGGCTGCGCCTATGAGAAAGCACAAGAAGTAATAGAACGTCACGGAAAAGCCACGGCCCAACAGGAAGAGAAGCACAACGCCCACACAGGCCACTAGATAGCCCAACACAATGCGCTTCCTGTTTTTAAAAAGTTGGCTGAGATAACTACTCATGAGGTCGCCCGCAGAGAGGCCCAGGTAGGTAAACACAATGGCTTGCCCCACTTCAAAGGTGCCATCGGTGGCGCCACCAAGAGCCGCAAACTTGTTGGAAAATTTCACCAGCACACCCACACAAAACCACACGGGCAGCCCCATAGCAATGCAAGCCAAGTAGCGCATTGCGCGTTTGCGGTTGGCAAACAACATGAAAAAGTTGCCCTTTGAAACAGCTGTCTTTTTTACCTCGGCAAACATTTCACTCTCGTGTGTGCCCGCTCGCAAAGTGAGCAACAACAAGCCCAATAAGCCCCCCACGATGTACATGACTTGCCACTGCGCAAGGCCAAACACAGAAAGATCCAACTTGTTGATGTAAACAGCGGCCACCGCGCCTAGCGCTCCCATCGTAACTATGACCATGGTGCCATAGCCGCGGCTCTCTTTCTTGAGAATCTCGTTTACCAACGTGATGGCTGCTCCCAACTCTCCCGCCAACCCAATGCCCGCCAACAAGCGCACAAAAGCATACCAATGAATGTCGGTCACAAAAGCGTTGGCAATGTTGGCCAGGGAATAGATGAGAATAGAGCCCATCAAAATCTTGCGCCGCCCTTTGATGTCGCCCAATATGCCCCACACCAAGCCGCCGATGAGCATGCCCGACATCTGCCACAAAAAGAGCGTGTAGTCATACTCCGCCAATTGCGCGGCATCTGTGATGCCTATGCCCTTCAAGCTGGCCTGGCTCACGATGTTGAACAGTTGCAAATCGAAGATGTCGACAAAGTAGCCAAGCGATGCAACGAGCACGGTGGGCCATATAGAACGATGGGTCATGGTGAAAA
Source organism: Chryseobacterium gleum (assembly GCA_945869405.1). Lineage (GTDB taxonomy): Bacteria > Bacteroidota > Bacteroidia > Flavobacteriales_D > Sanyastnellaceae > JAIBBG01. The sequence continues at coordinate 2,556 of CAMBPD010000127.1, forward strand.
TTTCTTGGGCGAAAATAACCTACGCAGGTCGGTTGGTTCATAATTCAACAGCCACCTTGCTGACACATGCATCGCTGATTCGTTCTTTTGCAGCATGCGTGAAAGTCTATGGTTTGCCCTTGTAGTGTCTTGTTTGTTGCCCACGGAAGGAATGGCACAATTGCCTTTCGACCGCATGCAGGCCGCAGTATTGCAAGCGTCGAGCGAGCAATGGCTGTGCACAGAGTTGAAGGCCGTGAACCCCAGTTATTTCGACTGTGTCAAGCGCGACTGGACGCTACCGCAACCGGGAATGTTTGCTCTTTTCGACGACAGTATTGCACTTACCTCTGCGCACATTGCACGTTTCCAAGAGGTGTGGTTTCCTCGTGGCGAGTGCCGGCGATTTCTTTCGGTAGTGGCAATGGCCGATGTATACATGCCTCTGTTCAAGCGCAAGGCAGAACTACTGGCACTGCACCGCGATGTAGCATTTTTACCGGTAGTTCTTTCCGGTTGCAACCAACGCTTTGTGGGCGGCGATGGTGCAGGGTTGTGGGCCTTGCCCTACTTGGCAGCACGAAAGCAACATCTGAAAATCGATACACTGGTAGACGAACGCTTAGGCGGCGACTTCACTACAGATGCGGCGCTGCAGTATTTCAAGTATATGCTCACCATACAACGTCAAGATTATTGGCGCGCCACCGTGGCCTATTCCTATGGCGCCTCAGCATTGGCCCGCGCCGATACCGCAATGAAAGGAGCTGCACTCGCCGATGTGCTCGCTGCCGATGCTGCCGACCAGCTAAGGTTTCAAGCATACTCCAACGAATTAGTACGCTCGGTGCATGCGAGCAATCAACTGAACAATTGCTTTGAAATTTTAGGTCACTTTCAGCCGGTACTCGTGGAAGAGCCCTTGCAAGTGAAGGCCATTGCAGCCGTGTTGGCGATCGATGAGAGGCGCTTGCGCGAAACTAACCCGGTGTATACGGGTCGTTACTTAGTGCCTGGCTACCGAAGAGTGCCCTTTGTGTTGGAAGACACGTTGCTTGGTCGTTTCACTAGCAGAAAAGATAGTATAGCGCGCTGGCAACCTTCTGCGCCAAAAGCACCCACTATGGAATGGGAAACCTACTGGGTGCAGCACCGCGTAGGGAAGGGCGAGACGCTCGGGCGTATTGCCGGCAGATACCATGTTACCATTTCCGAACTAAAGAGGTGGAACAAATTGCGCAACGATAAAATTCGCAAAGGACAGGGATTGAAAATCGAGCAACGACGCAAAGTGGCCCATGAGGTAGACAAGGAGATTTTGGCTCCAATGGAGTCAATAGAAACCCCGCACGACACAACAGCAACTCGTCCTAGTGAGTTGAAACAAGACACCACCGTGCGCCACACACCTCCTGTGGTTCGTAGCACACCGGCAGCGCAGTATTACACGGTCAGAAAGGGCGATTCACTGTGGTCCATAGCCAAGAAGTATCCCGGTACCACAGAGCACGACCTCATGAAGTGGAACAAATGCGGTGCCGATATCCGTCCGGGTCAACGACTCATCATCAAGAAGTAAAACAGAATGAAGTAGTGCGATGCCTGAGTTGTAGAAAACGAAAAGGGGCGCCGTGAATGATCACTTGCGCCCCTTTTGTATTTTATCGCGAAGAGTCTTAGTCTTCAGTGCGGCTCAATGCATAGATCACCAAACCGAAACCGATTTTGTTGATCGCATCGGCGATGTTGTAAACGATGTCCATTGCGTGCAAAGCAGAAGCTTTGTCTGCAACCAACTTCATTCCAAACAAACCGCCATCAGTTCCAAGGATGTATCCTAATGGGTAGATTGCCCAACCTACGAGTACAAACCAAGCCAAAATGCGTGTAGCTTTTGCAACTTGTGGACCTGCAGTCTGAGACAATTTTGCCACTTCGCCAAACCAAATTAGGTAAGCAATGTAGAAGTAAGCAGCTCCGGAAATTACTCCCCATAGAACGCTGTTCATTGGATCCAATACCTCTCCGATGTAACCGGTTACCAACATTACTAGTGATGCGAAAATCAATTTCCACAACAATCCTATTTTGGCACCAGCTTTCTTGGTAATCAAATAGAACTCAACACACATCAACGGCACCGTCAAAATCCAGTCTACATAACGGAAGAACGTTGGTGACTCACCAGTCTCCAAGTTGTAGCCTCTCATGTAGTAATAGTGCACTGCTGCAATGAAGGTGATAAGACCTGAAACAAGCACCGATGTTCTCCATTTTGGGGAAGTGTTGTTCAGTTCAAAAAAGAAGAATACAGATGCGGCCATCATGGCCATGGTTCCGATGAAGAACGTAAACGCTACGTAATTGTCGCTTGCGATGGTTAAATGTTCCATAAAAAAGGATTTAATTTGGTGCTACTCGTAAGGCTTTTCGCATACTCCCCATTTTTTTATTGGTTGTGGTAACCTTTCGCTAAAAAAACAACCAATGTTAAAAAAAGGTTCACTTATTTTGAAATGATTTGCCCGATCGGCCAAAATTCACTTGTTCAAAGATCAACATATTTTAGTTAATATCTTGCTTTTCAATTTGTAAGATGCAAGTGAAAAAAGGTGCTTCTTCGCATGGCATCCGCAAAAAAAAAATGTATTGTTAAAGAAGAGCATCATCCAACGAGCATCGGAATTGGTAGTAAGCGAAAGTTGCAGAGGGGGCTTCGGAAGGAATAGCTTAATGTGCGATGAATGGGTTGGAGCACAGTGCTAGAATACGATGCAAAGGATAGCGACTGCCGAAAATGGTCTGCAAAGTAGAAATCATTCATCGGTGTAAAAGTCACCGATGTGCTGGATAGAAGCGTGTTTTGGTTAGGATGTCATGGTTTTTTTGGTTAATGGAGGAAACCACTCTCAGTTGAGGGTGGTTTTTTCTTTTGATCTACCTTGGGTGGACGCACTTGTTTCTCATTCCTGATTTGTTTTGAATCTCACACCTGCAGAAGAAGCCAGAGGTTTATTTCAAAATCAGGCGCGTGCAACGGGTTGAATAGCACATACTCTCGGCGTTTCGTATTGGCTATGAGCCAGCATGAACAGAGGCAGAGTGCGAGTTAGGCACTCTTTGCAATACACCAATGCTATTCACGGTTGTCGTTTGAAAACTAAAAGCACCGCGTGTTTCAATGCCTGTTCAGCTGGGTTGTTTTACACCATGAATTATTTTGAACTCAACTTACTCGCCATGAAAACCAAGAAGTGGTTTTTGATTGGCTCAGCTATAGCAGGTGTGTACCTGTTTATGCATTGAGATTGAACCGCGACCTAGCAAATTCACATCCGCCATTCGCTGAAAAGAGCCTCTCTTCAGCCTAAATTTTCTCCCCCTAAAAATTGCATGAAGCAACTTGTCGATAAATATAAAAACATGTTTCCGTGGTTTGTCGACTTTTGGTACTACATCGTAATGGTAGTGCTGTTTATAGTGCTTGCCATCATTTTTCTTTAGGTAAAAGAAGCCCAAGTTTCGCAGCGATACCAAGCACTTGAGGAAGCACCAACTGCCTGTCATCGTTCACTATTACAGCGTCTGCACGCTCCAATACCATTTCGGTTTTCCATTGCCGCGCCATACGTTGGCGCACTGCCTCTTCACTCATGCCGTTGCGCCTCATCACACGTTCTATGCGAAGCTGCTCGGGCGCCGTCACCACAATCACCCAATCGCAATCTACATTGCTTCCGCTTTCAAATAGTATGGCCGCTTCGCGAATTACGGCGTCGCTTTGCTGTTGTTTTTTCCACTGACTGAATCTATGTGCAACACGCGGATGCACCAATGTGTTGAGGCGCTGCAAGGCCGCCTCATCTGAAAAAACGATTGCGGCCAGCTTCTGTCTATCGACTGTGCCATCAGCGGCGATGAGGGCTGCGCCAAAGGCAGAGGCCACCTCTAGCCGCAAGCTTGCATCTGAGCCATAGAGCGCGAGTGCTTCGCGGTCGGCGTCGAACACAGGCAAACCAAGCGTTTCAAAAACACGCGCCACAGTCGATTTGCCGGAACCAATGCCGCCGGTGAGGCCTATCACTTTCATGAAGCAAAACTGAGAAATTTCATTCAACGTTGTTGTCGTAGCTTCCGCGAATTACCGATTTTTGTGCACAAATACAACCCATGAGCCACCGCATAGCCCCGAGCATACTTTCTGCCGATTTCGCCAACCTTCAACGCGATGTCGAAATGATCAACCGTTCGCAGGCCGATTGGTTTCATGTAGATGTGATGGACGGTGTGTTTGTGCCCAATATTTCTTTCGGCATGCCCGTGGTGAAAGCTGTGCACAGGCACGCCAAGAAGCCACTCGATGTGCACCTCATGATTGTCGATCCCGATCGGTATATCAAAGACTTCAAAGCTTGCGGTGCAGAGATTCTCACTGTGCATTATGAAGCGTGCCCGCATTTGCACCGCACGCTGCAAGCCATACGAGCAGAAGGCATGAAACCCGGAGTGGCTATTAATCCGCATACCCCCGTAACTGCTCTTTCTGATATTCTTGGCGATGTGGATTTGGTGCTTCTCATGAGCGTTAACCCTGGCTTTGGCGGACAGTCGTTTATTGAAAATACGTTTGTCAAGCTGAGCCAGCTAAAGGCTCTACGTGAAGAACGTGGGCTGTCGTTTCTTATCGAAATCGATGGTGGCGTGAACGATAGCAACGCAGCCAAGCTCATTCATGCCGGGGCCGATGTGCTTGTAGCGGGCAACTATGTGTTTGCCTCAAACCAGCCGGAAGAGGTCATTGCCGGGTTGAAAAGACACTAATCGAAAAACGCAGGTTTAAGGGATAGGAGGTGAGGTATCGCCTTTCGCTTTGGCAACTGTCCAAAGTGTTTAACGGTGGGGCAGGGGCAGCCGGTAAGGGGACTCTAAGTTTCTCACAGCAACAGTTTTTTGCTAGTTTTTTTCTTCATCTTGATTCTTTTTTTTTTCACAAAATCTAAGTGGGATTAGGCCAGTTCCGCAAAAATCTTTTTTTTAAGGTGTAAACCGAATTGTGCATTCATAATGTTGTTAAATTCGACCAAATCATTTTCGCCATGCGTGCAATCTTATTCTCTGTCTTCATGTTGATGAGCGCCTTCTTAAGCGCGCAAGCACCAACACTCATTCCTTACCAAGCAGTTGCTCGCGATGGCGAGGGGCAAACTCTGGCGAGCAGCACAATCAATGCACGGTTTACCCTCCACGACGATACTGCCACAGGTACTGCGGTGTGGCAAGAATTACAAACGATTGCCACATCATCTCTCGGTTTATTCACAGCTCAGCTTGGCAGCAGTGTGCCGCTTATAGCTGTAGATTGGTCAAGTGGTGCTAAGTTTATTCAGGTGGAATTTGACCTTGGCAATGGATTTATTGATTTAGGCACTCAACAATTATTAAGTGTGCCCTACGCATTGCATGCGGCAAAT
>CAMBPD010000128.1 GCA_945869405.1 Chryseobacterium gleum
TCAATGGCTGGAGAAAGGTCACCGGCTAATTCCTCCGAGGTGGGCGCGGTAATGTTTACATAGCTTCCATCGGTAAGTGTGGTGGTGAAAGAGGCCAAGCAATATGGCGACCACGTGCCATCGAGTACCTTCTCGAATGTTTCCGTTGCATCGGTAAACGGATCATCGCCAGAGCCGTCTCTGTAGTCGTCATACACTGCCTCTTCTTCCGGAGTGTTTTCGGTCGACTCTACCGTGCCCGCACGTATCCAGTTCATCTCATCAAAGCCATCCACATCGGGAATACCTGTAAACCATGGATTGAGCGGATCTGCAAATTCAATGTCCGAGTCGAGCAGATCGGTTTTATGAGCAACCGTCACCCCGTCTTCATTGAAGTATTGGTATTGGCCCCAAGTAACGCTCAAGCCATAATCGAGAAGAAGGTCTTCGTTGATTGCAGAGAAAGAATTGAATGAAGAATCGATATCTCCTGTGGTGAGGTTCTCCAACTTCCAATACATTTCATCCTCTTGGAATTGACCCTCAACATCGGCAAGGCTCAACTCGAACTCACCGGCAGGAACACGCAATGGATCGACTACTTTGATTTGAACAGGGCCACCACCAGGCAAATATTCCGCCTCTTCACTGTAATAAGGAGCACTCAAAATTTCATTTTCTGTTTTCGAAGAAAGGTTCAGCAAATTTTTGCCGTTACCCGTTCCTTCAATGCGCACCAGGGGCACACCGTCGCCATAACCGGCGTTGATGATGGTGCCTCCGTTTTCTGTAGCAGTGTTGTGGGGGATGGCTGCAATCTTCGGGATCTGCCCAATTGCGCTCTTACGAGAAGGCTTAAACACATCGTCTTGACCAGTGCTAGTGACATAATCGTAAGGCTGATACTCATTGTAGCCATAAGCAATTGCCATGAAGTAATAGGTCTTATGGTTGATGAGCTGCGGTGAACCAAGGGCAAACGCATCCGTTATTACACGCAACGAATGCTGCACCCCGTCATTACTTCCTTGAACCATCAATGAAGGAGTAATCAACCCTGTAGTTTGGTCGCGGTTGTAATTGATGATCTCAACTACATCGTTCTGAATGTCATACTGCGCAATAAGACGCGATTTGTTTATGTCATTCAGTTCTGCATTACTCACTTGATCGTCGAGCAACTGATAAATCAAATACCCTTCAAAACGGTAACTACGATCCTCGAGAGTAAGCGCAGTGCCATCCAACAACTCTTCTGGAATAGAAGGGTCAAACTCTGTATACTCTTCTCTGTAGTTATTTGAAGAAGGATTGTCGTTACTAAGCATCAGAATGATTTCGCGATCAAGCTCTTGAACGGTTACATCTGGGGCATCCGGACCATTCACCAACTCAAAGCAATTGTCGAACAACGATTGTGCTTTGTCATCGGCCAAGCGCAACAACTGAACGCTTTCATAAGGATCACCGCCAATAGCACGTGCCCAAACCACACCGAGAGTGATGTTGTTGTAATCACCAGGTTCAAGGGTAAAAGGGCCAGCAGATTGAATGAAACGACGGTCATTCGGTGCATTTCCTGCTTCCTGTTCTGTCCAAGGAATAGCTGTAGAAGGAGGCACAACACCATACGTACCCCAATTGTACGGATCGGTATCGCCAGGGAACATGTACTGAGCTGAAAGACCAGATACAACACCAGTTCCACTCACACCATTTCCACCGAACAGCATTTCTTGACCATTCTTCCAAATACCACGCATGTAGTTGTAGTAGTGTTGCGGAGATGCCGGCTCGCCATTGATTGGGTTTGTAGAATTGTTGTAGTAAACGAATCGACGCATACCAAAACGTTCGTTGTCGATGATGGTGTCGCCATAACCGATACCCAACCCTTTGTAGGGTATACCATCCGTGTCTTGAGCTTCAAGAATATCCTCGGTAAGTGGATTGGCCAATCCATCAGAGTTTTGATATGGACCTTCAAAGAAATCCAGACCCACAGACGGCGGGTTTTGTCCATACCCAAGTGTTCCTGTTGCCGCCTCATCGAAGGCGTCACCATTGTAGCAATAGCCGAGTCCGCGTTGAACGTCGCAACCCACGAAATCATCATATGCATTTCCCAAATCAGGATCTACCCACGAACCGAAGTATGTTTCGGTGAGTGTTTGAGAACCTTGGTTAATCAATACGTAGTTCAAAAAGGTCATATTATTGACCTCGTCGTTGGTAGTGAAAGCAAATGCTTGTGCGCGCACTTCGATACCAATAGGCTGACCCTGTGATTCGGAGTGGATGTTTCCTTTATCGTTGAAAATCCAGAAATACGTTTGGTCACCGAACAAAGGCACTTGGTCTTCGCGGCGACGCTGAGCGCAATCGATCTCACGCAAGAAATCATACCAAGGATAGTCTCCGTATTCCGGGTCATAGATACCGTTGTTGTTGTAATCTTTGAACGGGCCCAAGTAGAAGTCCTGTCCTGCTCCGGTATTTCCATGCGCAGGAAACGAAGAAAAGTAGCTTGGCATCGCGTAACCTTCTGGGAAAATCTCAGCGATCGCTTCAGCTGAAGCTCCTTCCTGGAGCAGGTCCCAATAGGTGCGATGACGAATTGCGTCTTCACGCAGCGTTACAGCGAACTTATCGTAATCAAGACATGTCTGCGCGGTTATTTCCGCTGTGCCATCGTTGGTAAGTGGTCCTGTCCAATAGTCATTTCCTTCGGTACGGAAACGCACAGCTGCCAGTTTCAAGGTTTGATCTTGCGACTTTCCACCCATCCACAAACCACCTGCGTATATGGAAGACACACCACCAACTCCAGTCTCCGTTTTCGGAACCTCGTAGGCCGCTGTTCCGTTTGCACGGTTTTGCCACATATTACCACCGGTTTCAATACGGGCACGCACGTTGTTCCATTCCAAATCGAGCAAAGCCGTTGCAGGAGCGCAGGCTGCCGCACGGTTTGTCGCTGGGGCGTCGTTATTTTGAGTAGTCATACCAGTAGTTCCAGAACCTACGTAGCGGTAGGCTTGTGCTCCAAGTGAAAGCAACACTGATGCAGAGAAAGCGGCTATTTTATACATGCTTTTCATATCGAAATTTCCTTGATATCCTTTAACTGTTTTAACCTTAAAAATCATACCGTACACCAAGACGTATCTGGCGCGGTGAACCCAAGCGATTCGGGTCATTCACAAACATTGCGTAATAGTTGCGGAAGCTGTCCGGATCGTTTTGCTGACTGATGAACTGCTGTGCCGGAGCTGAAGCAAGATATCCATCATCTTCAGGAATACCTGTAAAGCGATGGACCGCTCTTACGTTGCGCGTATTGAGCAAGTTCGTTACCCATATATACACATTCAAACCTGCCTTGGGCTTACCCTTCTTGTCTTCACCGAAATACAAATCGAAGTTACGATCAACTTGGAAGTCCACCGAGAACTGCCAAGGCAAACGAGCACCGTTGATCGAGCCTTCTGTGCTCGGAGTGATTTCACCCGTGATAGGTGTGGCAAATTGCTGAGGCGTGTATGGCGTTCCTGATCCCAAGTTCGCGATGAAGTTGAAACCGGTATTTGCAAGCACTTGGAAATCGTTGATTACCGGGCCATTGTAATTTGTACCGCCAGCAAATCGGTAATCTGTGGTGAGAATGATACGGTGACGTTGGTCATAGTTGAATGGGTTGATGCTGCGCAAGTTTGGAATACCTGCATTTATCAGAGCTGATTGCGATTGTGAAGTAGAACCGGTTCCATCAGCAAATTGAAGTGTGTAAGAAGCATTCAAACGAATGTTCCCTGTCCGACGCAAATCGTAAGTCAATGTCAACCCTTTCACTGTTCCGAAGTCGATGTTGTCGAATGCGCGGTAAGCAATAGGATATGCACCACTGAACTTGCGTATCTGAATCATGTTGCGCAATTCGCGATAGAAGGCCTCTATTTTCAACGAAGAAGTCTTAGACAATACTTGCTGGAATCCTAGTGCATAATCCACTGTTCGCTCAGGCTTTAGAGCCGGGTTGGTGATTAGTGGATCATTTTGGAATTGCATGTTGAGGTAGTCCGTCGGGTCGAAGCGTGAGAATTCTGTTGGACGCTGAGTAAGTACGTCATAGTGTGCAAAGAATGTAGCCTCGTCACTAATAGGGAAAGAGAAGGCCACACGTGGCATAATGTTTACCGCTGGCGTATAGTCTTTGAAAGCGCTCGATGTAAGCGGGGCGTCCTTATTGTTTTTCAAAAACGGTTTCGGGTTGCTTGATCCACCGATTACCGTTGGATCAGAAACCAATTGGCCGATCGCGTTGTACCAATTGTTTCCATCACGGTAACCCATGATGGTTGTTGGATTATTCAAATCATCCACATAAACCACATAGTCTTGACCAATGTTTGTTGGGTGGTCACCCAACTGGTTTACTTCAGCAGCCGTAAAAGCTTCACCCACCACAAACTGATCTTTCAAAACGGGTTGGTTTGCATCGTAACGGTCTACGCGCACCCCGAGGTTGAAGATCAAGTCGTCAAATGCAAATTTGTCCATCAAGTAACCCGAGGTGTAGATGGGTTCAAATGCACCAATTGGTCTGCTGTAGTACGTTAGGTCCCCAACCTTGTAGGTCGATGCAAAAAACTCATCAATTGTTGGCTTTTTACCGGTTACTTTCTCTCCATGTGAATCATAACCATAATAAGAAACTATTTGGTTTCCACTGTTCAATAATTCATCCGAGTTGAACATGTCAATGGTCAAAAATTCCGGACTCAAGTTGTCTACGTTCAAGTAATCACCACCGCGTGGATCGAGACCTAGCGCCTCGCGCAAGTTGTAATCGAACTCCGATTGGTTGGATACGCCCACGGCTGTGTTGTAGTACACGTAGTAATTTCCATCGCGATAGACAATTGTTGAATCGTATCCGATGCCTTGGTTGTCCACCTTCTCAATGTGCGAATTCGAGTTCAAACGGGCCAAATTCCATAGACCCACAGGAGAAACCTGGAAGCCAGCGTCCTTGCGCTGTTCAAACTCAAAACCCATTTGAATGGCGTGGTCACCAATGTCGGCCGAACCAATACCCGTCACGCGGAACTGGTTATTTGAGAACACTGCGTAGTTGTTGCTTTGAGCGCCGAGGTAGCTCCACAAATTGTAGGTTGCAGCGGGAGCATCACCGTTGCGAAGACCATTCGCAGCAGTAAGATTGTTGAGTGTCGCTGCAGGGTTAAAACCAATTGCACCGATGATTCCTGGGTTATCCAAGAAAATTTGGTTCCTGTCGGTAATCAAGTTGCCATTGGCATCATACAACTGAGATACGGCCAAATTGTATAGACCTGATTGAGCAGCACCTTCGTAGTACTGATTGGTGATCGCTGACAAGTCTGCGTTGAATTCTGAAGGAGTAAAGAACGTATTGATATCTTGAAAACCGGTTTGTTTGTAGTACGATCCGGGCAATTGTTCGTATGTATTACCGCGGAAAATATCAAAGTAACCAACGTGACCGTAGTTGAACAAGTTGTCGCCATGTGTTTCATCTTGACTATTTGAGTAGTTGCGTGAATAATCGACCATGACGCTATAGAAAATATTCTTAAGGTTAGAGGCGCTTGCCTCTTCGCCCTCCGCATTTTTAAAGCGCTGGCTGAACTTCGCGTATGCACGCCAATCGAAATTTGTGTTCAACTGATTGTTGTCCCAGTTCATGAGTTGATTGGCACGTGTAGCGTCACGACCACGGGCAAATGCGGCGGTTCCACCAAAGGTTAACGTGATGTTCTCAGTCGTATTCACGTCGATTTTCGCTACCATGTTGGCCGAACGGTTGCGGGCATTCATACGAGTCTTGGTCACCTCGAAATCGTCGGCGGTGAGGAAGTCAGCATTATAAAGAACGCCCGTCACAGCGCCAGATTCGCTCACATTTGGGCGTAGTGGGTTGTTAAACAATTCAGTTCGTGTAGCGTCCTTCATTCGCATTACTCCTCCGAGCTGTGGGTCTCCGTCTACGATGTCGGTATAGTTACCAGACACGAAAAACCCCATTAGTGGACGGCCACGTTCTCCCTTTTCGTTTTTCGCAAACAACAAAGGACCGGAGAGCGAACCCTCAAAGAGATTGTAGCCATACTTGTCCAAGCCAATCACGTTATCTCCTACCTGGAAACCAGAAGTGATGGCTTCAACACCTCCTGTGTATTTGGAGGAAGCACTGCGCAGACTAACGTTGATTACTCCACCTGTTGCATCACCTATGTTGGCCGGAATACCACCGGTTATAACCGAAATTTCTTCAACGGCTGACTTAGGAAGAGCGGAGGAACCGCGCACCTTAATACCATCAATGTAGATCCAGGTTGAGCCCTCACGCGCACCACGAATGGAAATACCATTGCCTGTGTCTGTAGCACCAGCAACCGTTTGGGCGAGGCCTGTCACAGATCTGCTCGGCATGTTCTTCAAATCTTCACGAGTTATAGTACCCCCGGAAGAACCTCCATCTTTGTCGATAAGCGGAACCTTGTAATCGAAAACTTCTACAGTTCCCAATTCCGCCCCTTGCATCATTTCTGCATCTAGGGGAGTGATCTTTCCACCTTTCACAACCACGCCTTTGATGGTCTGTGGTTGGTATCCTACAAACTGAAACGACACGTCGTAGGTGCCTGGTTCGAGAGGTTTGATGGAGTATCCACCGTCAATGTCGGTTGTGCCGCCATTTACAGTGTTCCCGTTAAGGAAGACAATAACGGTCACGAACGGAAGTGTTTCCTTCGTGTCTTTGTCCATGACTTTTCCTTTTAAGGAACCGGAGTTGGTTTGAGACCAAGCAGCACTAGTAAGGAATAATAATGCGATAAGCGAGTAAAACTTTCTCTGCATAGCAGATGGATTTGGTGTGTTAAACAAAACAAAATTTAGGTAGTAAAACCAACTTTCCATCGTGTTACAATGCAGTCGTGGTTTACCCTAAAGACTCGCAAAGAACAACGGATTTTGTAAAACGCAAAAACTTTTTTTCAGACTCAAGTCAAAATGCTGATTTCGTGCGCGTTGAACTTTCAATTAAAACCCTATTGGCGTCTGAACCATCGTTTGTACCACGGGACATTTTTACCCCATGAATGACGACGCGCCTTCCGAAGCGTTTTTTTCATGCGCTTGCGGGTGGCCTTATCTTGAACTTCGAGGTGGTGATCTCTTCTCACTTGATACTCGCTCTGTTTTTTTTCCAGCGCTTCCGCTTCCTTTTTTCTTGCTGTTTGGGGGGTAACCTTTTGACTGTCTGTTTTGGGCTGTGCGTGTGATTGATGAACGCTTACGAGCGCAACAACGACAAGAACGTAGCGAAAAAAACGAATCAATTTCATTTCGAGAACTCGTATGTGAACTTCGTGATAACAATATCACCTGATTCAAGATTATGATCTAAAAAAGCCTCCACAAGCATCGTCGGCGAGTAAAGCACTTCAATCTCGCGCGTCATTCCTTTGCCATCGTAGTACTCCACTTTTTGAACATTGCCTAGCGCGTCGTACAAAAAGGTTTGAGCTTTCTTGCCGGAAGACATGTTATCCGAGGTCTCAACTTTCGAAATCCAACCATGGTCGTTGTAGGAATAAGTCTTCGCTTTCGCCCGGCCACTCATGATTAGCTCCTCAGTTTCGGTCTCGACGAAACCCTTTGGATTCTTCGTGATGGTCCAGTTGGAGTAATGAAGACCATAATTATTGTAAACACTTTTCCTCACCACACCGTTCTCTTGCTCATTCCATATCACCGACTCTGCGTTGATGGTTATTGTCCGTCCTGGTTCAAGTTTATTCTTGACCGTGGAGATATTTTCTGCTGTGCCGTATTCCACGCGAATCAGTCGCCCTTGGTCGTCGTACACAAATCCGGTGCTGTAGTACCCCCTTGGTCCCGTTTCCTCGCGCAACTCGACGGTACCGAGATCATTGCGATTAAATTTAATGGTGAGGCTATCGATGAGGTTC
>CAMBPD010000129.1 GCA_945869405.1 Chryseobacterium gleum
TCGAGCCCATCGCGATTGAAATCGTGAAAGCTCACCCCGCTTTCGCTGATGGGGATATCGTGGTATATGGCCAGACCGTAATCGTCGGTCACATCGGTAAACTGTGCGCGCAACAACGCCCGGTTGAAAGGCGAAAGAATCAGCATTGCAAAAACACACAGCCAATGCACTTGTGAATTGGTAAGCATAGTAAATGGATAAGGTCAACGGCTGCGCTGTTGATCTCAAAACTTACTTACAGATACATACGAGATGACGGCTCACAAGGACAATGTTCCAGCATTGCTGCTATGCCAAAGAGTGGCACCTTGGGAAGGGGTCAGTTCGAATTAAGGTGATGCAAGTGTAGTCAAAAATGGTGAAATGGTGAGAGGGTGAGAGGGTGAAATGGTGGGGAGCGCACCTCGGCTGCGCTCGGTGACCGACGTCTGTCGTAAAAGGTACCAGCCTCGGCTCCGCTCGGCACAAGTCGGCTACGCTCGGCACAAGTCGGCTACGCTCGCCACTCGCCACTACGCATTCCTTCCCACACAATTCAAATCCTCAAACGCCTGCTTGAGTCTGGCGACAAACGTTTTTTCGCCTTCGCGCAACCATACGCGTGGGTCGTAATATTTCTTGTTGGGCTTATCTGCACCGTCTGGGTTACCGATTTGTGACATGAGGTAGCCTTGCTTACCCAACACATAATCGCGCACGCCGCCGAGGAAAGCATACTGCATGTCGGTGTCGATATTCATTTTGATTGCGCCGTAGCTAATCGCCTCGCGAATTTCTTCTTGTGTGCTTCCGCTCCCACCGTGAAAAACAAAGTGCACCGGCATGGCTGCTGTGGTAAATTTTTTCTGAACGAACTCTTGCGAATTTTTCAAAATCACGGGTTGCAATTTTACGTTGCCAGGCTTGTATACTCCGTGTACATTTCCGAATGCTGCCGCTATGGTGAAACGATTCGAAATTTTAGAGAGATGCTCATAGGTATAGGCGACCTCTTCTGGCTGTGTGTAGAGCTTTGAACTGTCAACATTGCTATTGTCTACGCCATCTTCTTCGCCTCCTGTAACGCCGAGTTCGACTTCCAACGTGACGCCCATTTTATTCATGCGCTCGAAGTATGCGCAAGAAATTTCGATGTTTTCATGCAATGGCTCTTCGCTCAAGTCGAGCATGTGTGAAGAGAAAAGAGAATGTCCATTTTTCTCGAAGTATGCCTCACCATGCGCGAGCATACCATCCATCCACGAAATAATGTTTTTCGAACAGTGGTCGGTATGCAAAATCACCGGCACCCCATACTCTTTGGCCACCATGTGCACGTGATGAGCGCCACTGACCGAGCCAATAACAGAGGCTTGTTGTGCATCATTCTTTAGTCCCTTTCCGGCATAAAAAGCTCCACCCCCATTGCTGAACTGCACAATCACCGGAGAGTTCACTTCGCGCGCTGTTTCGAGCACTGCATTGATACTGTTGGTGCCAATGACGTTCACTGCTGGAAGCGCATATTGATTTTCGAGGGCGTGGTTGAACACTTCTGTTACATCATCGCCTGTTAATACTCCTGGACGGAAACGCATGGGGGGTTGTGGTTTTAAAATTCGAAATGCGAATATAAGAAGATGGGGTGCAGGGCAAGAAAAGAAGGGCGAATAGCGCCATTCAAATCTCTCCGTTCTCCCACATGTCTACAATGTACTTGCTCCAATAAATAGATTGTTTGGCCCATTGTATTTTCATCTCCAATTTTTCCTCCGCAGTAAGTTGCCAAGGTTGATTTTCAACGCGCATGCGGTGGGTAAGCTCTTGCAGGATGATGGTTGAAGCCGCGCTTACATTCAAACTTTCTGTGAAGCCATGCGTCGGGATTTTCATGAACACATCGGCCAACTCTAGAGCGGCATTGGAGGCGCCTGTCAACTCGGTTCCAACGAGCACGGCTGTTTTCTTCGAAAGATCAACTTCATGCAACGGTATGGTCTTTTCATGCAACGCAGTTACGACAATTTGATAGTTGCTCTCTTTCAAATACCGAAGACACACCTCCGTATTGTCCATTCCCTGCGCATTGTAATGATGCATAGTGAGCCAATCGCCCGAGCCTTTGGATATTTTCTTGTGATGAGAAAAGGAGTGTTTGTTTTCAATTACATGCAGGTCTTGGATGCCAAAACTTTCCGCACTCCGTTGAATCGAACTGGTGTTTTGAGATTGATAGAGATCCTCCATCACAAGGGTGACGTGCCTTGTTCGACCTTCTAAGACCCGATCAAAAAGCGCGCGCTTCTGTTCAGAAATATACACACTGAGTATGTCGTAGAGTTGAGAGCCCATGCGGCGAAGGTACACCAGCCCATTGCCCATTGCTTTTGCGTTTTGTGCAAAAAAAGAGGGTCAGACATTTCTGCCTAACCCTTCATTTTTTTTTGCTTTACAAAAGCGAATTACTTCACTTTAGTAGAAAGCTCAGCACCTGCTTTGAATTTTACAACCTTCTTAGCTTTGATCTGAATTTCTTTACCTGTCTGTGGGTTACGGCCTTTACGTGCAGCACGCTTGCTCACGCTGAAAGAACCGAAACCTACCAATGCAACACGGTCTTCTTTCTTAAGAGCCTTTGTTGTTGTTTCGATGAATGCATCCAATGCTTTTTTAGCATCAGCCTTTGAAATCTTGGCACTGTTTGCCATTGCTTCAACCAATTCTGCTTTGTTCATTTGATAAAATTTAATGGATTTAACTTCTAAGTCTTTTCGCTTAGTCAATCAAATGTATAGTCAAGAATCTTCTGAAAGCAAGGATACACAAGGAAAATCAGTCTATTTTGTTGAAAAAACGCGGCCACTGTTAATAAACCCGGTCTTTCTCACTCTGAAAAGCCCTAAAAACGGCATGTTCAGCGGAGCAAAATGGCGAAAACCTTTTAAACAGAGGTGCAACCCATGCGCTATTATTGTTTCCACGCACCTAGGTTCAAAACAGAACGAATTAAAAAAAATATTTCTGACTAGGTTTGATGCAAACTTTATTCATGACACAAAAGCATCGCGGATTATCACTTTTCGCACTCACCATGATTGCCATTGGAGCGACCATTGGTTCTGGCATATTCAAAACACCTGCAGGCATTGCATCGAAAGTAAGCGACAACCAAACCATAATTCTCCTTTGGGTTTTAGGTGGTGTAGTATCGCTTTTGGGAGCGCTGGTATTTGCTGAACTCGGTTCGCGCTTTTCGAACGCCGGGGGAGTTTATACCTACCTCACCAAAGCGTATGGGCCATTGCCCGGATTTCTATACGGGTGGTGTTTGCTCACAGTAATTAGCAGCGGAACTATAGCTGCGTTGTGCACTGTGTTTGCCGAAAACCTTGGCTACTTCATTCACATACCCGATGGGGGCGAGAAGTACGTCGCGATGGCCACCATCGTTGTGCTCACCTTGTTCAACACTTTCGGAATAAAGCTGAGCGAATGGTTTGCCAACATTGGCACCGTTCTGAAAATCGTCGGTATTTATACGCTGCTCGTGCTGGCCCTATTCCTTGGCGAGAGCGCCATATTCGCAGCGAGCACTGTGGCCTCTGTGGCCGGCGACGCTCCTGTGACAGACAACCTTGCAGGGGCTTTTGTAGGCGTACTCTGGTCGTACACCGGCTGGCACTATGCGAGCTTCGTTTCGGGTGATGCCATAAACCCCAAGCGCAACATTCCTCTTGCCATGGTGCTAGGGACCGGGATCGTAACGCTGACATACGTGTTGTGTAATATGGGATACTTCAATGTACTCGATCATGACACCATCGCATCGTTTGCCGATCCTTCAAACCCCAAAGTTGTTGCCGTAGAAGTAATGAATGTAATCATGCCAGCAGCGAGCTACCTTATGCCTGCACTCATCGCTCTTTCGGTTTTTGCATGCGCCGGACTCTACATTCTCGCCACGCCACGCATCTTCAACCAGATGGCTACAGAAGGGATTTTCTTCAGTGCATTTGCGAAAAAAGACCCCCGATTCGGCGTGCCCGTCAATGCAATCATTTTGCAATCGGCATGGGCAATGGTGTTGGTTTATTTGTGGGGCTCCTTCAGCAGCATCATTGAATACGTCACCTTCGTGGAATGGATGTTTTTGCTGGTTGCTTGCATTGGAATTTTTGTAGTTCGCAAAAAATATGGGCATGAAGAAGCGGCCTTCAAAGTGCCCTTCTATCCTCTCTTACCTATCCTCTTCATTGCCGTTATCGGGTGGTTCATTTTCAAAAATGCGTTGGCCGACAAAGCGGAATACTATGCAGGTTTAGCAGTAATTCCTGTTGGAGTAGTTGTTTACTACGCCATCAAGAAACTGAAAAAATAAACTTCCCTGAGAAGAGTAAGTAGAAAACGCAACGCAGACCATTTGCCCTGCACGTAATTAATTGTTTGTACTTCGTATTTTCGCCGTATGCAACGATTGAAAAAAACCCTCGGTGTTCGCCTGTACCACAAAGAAGTGGAGCCCCTCAGACTGCGCAAAGGTTTTAATTTTCATTCTGCTGAACGGGTGGCCTTTATTTACCTCGATAGCGATGAAGATTTTTTCAAAACACTGAGAAAGTATGCAAAGTATCTGAAAGAGAATTTCAATATCAAATCGGTCATGATGATGGGGTTTGTCGATGAACCTGACAAAAAAATACCGATTTGGCAACAACACAAATTAGAGACCGACTTCTTTTCACGTGTGAACCTCAACTGGTATCTCAAGCCTGTAAGCGGCGTGAAAATTTTCTTAGAAGAAGACTTTGATATTCTGATAGATTTCAGTGGAGGCAACAGCTTGCCTCTCAATTATGTGCTCAAAGAAAGCATAGCCAAAATGAAGGTCGGTGCTCTTGGTAGCCGAGCTGCACGCAACTGCGATTTCATCCTAAACATGGGAAACCAATTTGGTGCCGACAAATACATCATTCAACTCAACGCATACTTAAGTAATCCCAAAATCAAATGACCTCGCTGAAAGGATTGGGAGTGGCCATGGTCACTCCGTTCAAAAAAGATTTAAGTATCGACATTGAGGCACTCAAAGCACTCACCAATCATTTGGTAGAAAATGGTGCCGACTACCTAGTGGTGATGGGCACTACGGGCGAAACACCCGTTCTCGACAAAGAAGACAAGAAGCTTGTTCTCGAAACTATACTCGCCACCAATGCCGGACGCAAGCCTGTTGTGTTGGGTATGGGAGGCAACAACACCCAGGAGTTGTGCCTCCAGCTTGAGCGCATGGAAACAGCAGGAATCAGCGCAATATTGTCCGTTTCACCCTACTACAACAAGCCTACGCAAAACGGCATTTTCGAACACTATAAAGCCATTAGCGAGCACTCCAAGTTGCCCATTATTCTCTACAACGTTCCGGGCCGAACGGGCAGCAACATGCTTGCAGAAACCACATTGCGTATCGCCTTTGAATGCCGAAACGTGATTGGAATAAAGGAAGCCTGCGGCAATGTTGAACAGGTTATGGCCATCATCAAAGACAAAAGGAAAGACTTTTTGGTCATTAGCGGCGACGACCCCATAACGCTTCCGCTTATAGCATCAGGCGCCGATGGCGTTATTTCTGTGGTGGGCAATGCCTTCCCAGCAGAATTCAGTGCAATGGTTCAACATGCTCTTCGAGGAGAATTCAATGAAGCGCGTGCCCTGCATTACCGCCTGCTCGAAATCACTCAACTCATGTTCGTAGAAGGCAACCCCGCTGGGGTGAAAGAGGTCCTCTCGCATCTCGACATCTGCGAGCACTACCTCCGACTACCCCTAGTGCCCGTTTCGCAGCAAACCTCCGAGCGCATGCGCCGTGTGATGATGGATGAAGAACTGATCAAGTGAGTTCTCTCTGCGACGCTGCGGTTTAAAACAGTTGAAAGTTGTAAGTTGCCTTTCGAACTTTCAACCTTCAATTTTCAACCTTTAACTTTGAGCCCTCTGCAACTCTGTGGTTAAAATAAAAAAACTCTATCACAGCGTATTTTCGCCGCATGCTGATTGAAGAACGTTTGGACATACGTCCGTGGAGTATAGCCAAGGTTGCCCTTCCCGTGAGCTTGGGCATCTTTGTTCAGTTCATCGTAGTCTTCATCGATAATTATTTTGTAGCACAAATCAACGGCAATGCGATGAGCGCAGTGGCCTTCGTTGGCCTTATGTACCTCACCTTGGCGATGATCGGTGTAGGCCTAGGTAATGCAACGCAAATCCTGGTAGCCCGACGCAAAGGAGCCGGAGAATATCGTGTGGTAGGGCAAGTGCTTGGAAACGCCTTTGGCTTGGCATTCCTGGTTGGTATTGCTCAGACTATGCTTCTCTACTTTGCCATGCCGGGTGTAATCGATTATGCCATCGAGTCGCCCGAAGTGCGAAGCTATATGCATGAATTCATCACTTGGCGATCTATCGGATTTCTTGTGTATACGCCCTTGCTGGTGCTCAACTCCTTTTGGTCTGGCATTGCAAAAACACGTGTGCTCATCTACATGACCATTATAACCTCTGCGATAACGATCTTGCTTGACTATGCCCTTGTATTTGGACACTTCGGGTTTGCGCGCCTGGGCGTGGAAGGTGCAGGCATTGCCACAGTGACTGCAGAATGCTGTGCGTTCGTTTT
The DNA here is from genome assembly GCA_945869405.1 of Chryseobacterium gleum. Classification (GTDB taxonomy): domain Bacteria; phylum Bacteroidota; class Bacteroidia; order Flavobacteriales_D; family Sanyastnellaceae; genus JAIBBG01. Next base: position 6,653 of record CAMBPD010000129.1, read on the forward strand.
TGTGCTAGTCTACACATGGCGCTACCACAACGCCGAAGTAAATAGAGACCTGCACCCCGAGGGTTATGCCATAAAACGCAATCTGTTTTCATTTCCAAAAAGCTATACGACTTCGCTCGTACGTTTGGGGGGGCCTATCGCTTTACAAATGGTGCTTAGCCTTGGCATTTGGACAATCTTCTATGAATTTGTTGAAAGCATGGGCGAAAGCGAACTGCAATCGTCGTTCATCGTGCGCAACATGTACAGCCTCGTGTATGTGAGCGTTGGCGGCCTGAGCACAACGGCCAAAACCTATATCTCTGGACTTATTGCTGAGCGCCGACAAGGTGAATTGCTCACGGCGATGAAGCGATTGATGTTTCTCAATTGTTGCGGCATCCTCATCATGAGTCATGGCATGTGGCTCTATCCCGAATGGATTGCCGAACGCTTCACAAGCGATGCCATCGTGATACAACAAACGGTAGACACGATGCTCGTGGTGCTTCCCGCCATGCTCATTTTCTCGGTAACGAGTATCATGCTCGCTACTGTAGAGGGCAGTGGCAATACGTTGGCGGGCTTCCTGGTTGAAATGGGCACAGTAATCATATACCTCAGCTCTGCCTACGTGATGGTCTACCATTGGCACTGGCCCATTCACTGGGTATGGACAGCGGACTGGATTTATTTCATTGCTCTTGGTGTATTTTCACTACTCTTCTTGTGGAATGGAAAATGGAAATGGAAAGAAGTCTAGTGTTTCATCCTCTGCAATAGCAACCTATCTTGCACGACAGTCGATGGGCATTCGCCTCTATCTTCGCAATAACTTTTTAGATCACTCGTTACTGCCGCCGATGAATAAAATCACACTTCTGCTTTCCGGCATTTTGCTCTTTTTTGCACCCGAATACTTCGCTCAAATCGGCGGCCTCACTTCGTTCAACTACACCAATATTCCGGGCTCTGCCAGAGTAGCAGCTATGGGAGGAAACTACTTCGCCATAAAAGATGGCGATGTGCATTTGGCCCAATTCAACCCATCCTTGCTCGACAGCACCATGCACCAAAAAATCGGGCTCAGTTTTGTCGATTATTTTGACGGTATAGCTATGGGTTATGCCACCTACGCACATCACGTGAAGCCGCGAGTAACCGCTGGCGCTACCCTGCAGTTTTGCAACTACGGAAACCAAATCGAACTCGATGCATTGGGCTATGAAATGGGGCAGTTCTCCGCATCCGACTATGCACTAAACCTGAGCGCGGCCTATGCC
>CAMBPD010000130.1 GCA_945869405.1 Chryseobacterium gleum
TATTGCGTTGGGGATCACCTCTTCCCATTCCGAACAGAGAAGTTAAGCCCAACTGCGCAGATGGTACTACCGTAACTGGTGGGAGAGTATGTCATCGCCAATTTTTGAAAAACCCTTGGAGTTATCCAGGGGTTTTTTGTTTTACTGAATTTGCATTCTATCTTCGGCAAAGTTCCTTTTATCTTCCGACTTTTCTTCCCAATAATGAAACATTCCATTGCCCTAAAAATATTCAGCCTCGCGGTGGGTGTCCTAATCATGATGATTATAGCAGCCGTATTGAATAGCCTGCAGGTTATTCACCTTGGTAATCAAGTCAGAAATATTGCTGATCAAGGATTGCCGATTAGTGTATTGGGTGCTGAGTTAAATGAAAGTGGCCTTAGAAGGCGTATCGCTTATGAAAGACTTTATAGAGAATATCAAGTGCCATTTCCGGATACAGCGGCTATTCAGGAAGCCGAATTGAACTTTGAAAAATTTACCATAGCTGTTAATGACAATATAGTCGCCCTGCGAAGTAAACTATTGAAAATGCCCGAAGATCACGAGGAACAAGCGCGTTTTGTGCTTGCTCGTGATATTGTTAGTGGTATAGAATCCGTTTTTGTGCAACAAACCGATGTGGCCAGACGTGTGCTTCAAAAGACCAAAAATGGACTTGCACACGAAACAATGGAGCTAATGCAGATCAATGTAAAAGCGCAGATTGATTTGCAAATTAAACGTAACGAATTGCAGGACGTAGCCGCAGAAATTGCCAAGGATTCTGTTAAGGAGGCGCGCATGGCAGAAGAACGAGTGTTGCTGAGCAGCCTATTGGTAACCGTGTTGGCTTTGATCGTCGGGCTATGGGGGTCTTGGTTCCTGTCCAAGCGATTGACTAACCCAATAAAGCAATTGGTTAGATCTACACAGGATGTGCACAGCGGAAATTTCGCTATCAGAATAGAAGGATTACCTGAAGATGAGATTGGACAATTGGGCGACAGTATGAATCGTATGATTGAAGAATTGAGAAAGAGGCAAGATTTGCAGGCTGTAATGAGCACCTATATTGACCCCAGGGTAGTAGAAAAAATAATTTTGCCCGGTAGGGCTGAAGTTCTAGCCGGACAAAAGCAAATAATGACTGTCCTTTTTTGTGATATCGCTGGATTCACCGGTATTAGTGAGCGACTCTCTCCCACAGGATTGGTGAAAATGGTGAATCGGTATTTTACAATTATGACTGAGTGCATAAAAGTGGAAGGTGGAATTATTGATAAGTTTATTGGTGATGCTATCATGGCTTATTGGGGCCCACCGTTTATCAACGAAGGCGATCAGGCAGCAGCTGCATGCAGAGCTGCTTTGCGCCAAAGAGATGCTCTCAATCAGTTTCGTCAAGAGCTTCCGGAAATTCTTGGACTGCGAAAAGACATACCGGAGATTAATATTCGCATCGGCCTGGCAACCGGTGAAGTCGTGGTGGGTAACATTGGAAGCGATACGTCCAGAAGCTACACCGTCATGGGGGATACCGTAAACTTAGCTTCTCGGCTTGAATCCGCAAACAAACAATTCGAAACCTCCATTATTATTTCAGAAGCTACCATGCGAATGGCCGATTTGCACATTGAAGTGATGGAGCTCGATAGAATTGTGGTCAAAGGAAAATCAGAAACTGTTGAAATATACGAGTTACTGGCCCTGCAAGGGCAGCTAAGCGAGACCGTAGAGCTTCGCAGGCAACGATTTGGTGAAGCATTGGCTGCCTACCGAAGGCAGGATTGGTTGGCTGCTCGCGCCGTATTTTCAGAATTATTGGAGCTCCATAATGACAAAACCGCCAACGTTTTTCTTAACCGCATTCAACTTTTGGAAACCCATACGTTGGGCGCAGGTTGGGATGGAATTTGGCGAATGACAACAAAATAGAGGAGTTGTTTGAACGGGCTTGCATGAAATGCTATTATTCTCTTTAAATTTGGTTGATTCTAATACTATGAAACACCTTTTTCGCAAAGTAGCTGTTGCACAGCGCTTCTCTGAAAGCGAGTTCGCGGTGCTTATGGATGAGCTTATTGAAGTTCGTCGCGCACTTCAATCCAATGAAGATTGCGATCCATTGAAGATTCGTCCAAGCCTTTGTGCATTATTTCTTTATGGACGCTCAACTCCTAAGGCAAAGCAGGAGGTGGATCATTTTGTGCAGTCCATCGAAAAGCAAGAGTTCACAGCCCCGTGGTCAGACGAAATAATGACCTTGTCGACAGGTGTTTTCGGAGACATGCAAATAGGTCGTATTGGTGAACTTCTACAAAGAATAAGTGATCAAAAATCACTCACTACAGCATCTTCATCCGCTGAGTTGATATCGTCCTTGCATGATGTTCGTTTGACCGCCCTCTACGATAACAAGGTGGACGAGCTCAATATCGATTTCTCTGTTCAAATTCTGCCGTTTGACTTGGAGGTTCTCGATCCGCGCATTGTTCGTATTAGGCCACAAAAGGCCAATGAAATGCATCGGCACGCGCACGAGACGGTCTTCATTTTTCTGGAAGGTGAAGGAAAAGTGATCGTTGATCAGTTCGAGAATGCAGTAAAGCCAGGCGATTTCGCATTTATTCCACGCTGGTGCAATCACCAGTCGGTAAACACAGGTGATTCGGATCTCGTTTTCCTTGCAGTGGCCGATTTCGGACTTACAGGAAAAAGTTTCGTCGGTAATTATCTCAAAACAGCCCGTTTAAAGGCCCAATAGAGTTTCTACAACAATAGGTTAATCTTGCCTGGCTCTATGTGCACATGGATCGGAGTGAACTCGCAACACTCGCCATCCAGTTCTGTCCTTTGCTGAGTTCCTGTAACTTCGATTCTTTCCGTTTCGAAATAATGAACTTCGGCGTGGTTGATTTTTTTGCCCGCCATTAATCTTGGAAAATAAAACAGGTATTGCAGGAAGGTCACATTACCAAAGATTACGACATTCAATTTGCCGTCGCTCATGTCAGCGTCCGGAGATATTCCAATACCACCGCCAAACCAACGTCCATTCGCGATAACTACGCTGAGGGCAACGCCTTCATAGCGAAAATCAGGAGAAAAAACCTTCAACGGTTGCTTTTTATAGAATGGAAGCACGCGAATGATCGCTCGTTGATATGCATATAAAGACCATTTCTTGCGCCGGTAGTTTGCTACCCTATGCGCCACATGACCGCCCAATCCCACATCCATCACATTGAAGAAATAGCGATGCTTCAAGTCGTTTGTGCTTTTGGTGAAATCAACGCGCACAGCGTCGGTAGATCGAATTGAACCTGCTAGCAATCGATTTTTGAGCTCTTCAATTGACGCAGATATTCCCAGTGTCCTGGCCGAATCATTACCGGTTCCTCTCGGTAGAATACTAAAAAAGGGGCGGTTAGTTTCGTAACTCGGATGATTGAGCATACCATTGATAACCTCGTTAATGGTGCCGTCGCCTCCTATTGCAACGATATGGGTGAAGCGCTCTTCAATGGCTCTGTGACCCATAATTATAGCATCGCCTGCTTTTTTTGTGATCCAATAGGCATGTTGTGTCCCCAAAAAATGATGCAAGCGGGAAAGAACTGTTTTTGATCCTTTGGATTGTCCGTTTATGATAAAGGCGCAGTGCATAATGTTCTCCGAAAATACACGCAGCTAGTCGTCTTTTGCCATTCAGTTCGATTTGTTTTGTGATTGTAATTAAAGTCACTGCATCGGTGGCATAAAAGTGAAATCTTTGCATTATGAAAAACATCATTCGAACGTATCGAAAGACAATCGCAGGATTGGTGGTAGGTGCTGCTGTAGGCTTTGCTTATTACGCGCTTGTAGGTTGTTCGAGTGGTTTATGTGCCATTACTTTGAACCCATGGAACAGCACTCTGTATGGCGCTGTGATGGGGGTTTAGCGGAAGGATGGCCCGAAAAGAAGCAAACAACAAATTCAAGTATACATGAGTAACCCAACAATTATCGATGTGCGCACCCCCGCTGAATTCATGGGCGGCCACGTTCAAGGAAGCATCAACATTCCATTGCAAGAAGTGCCTACGCGCATCGCAGAGATCAGCGAGATGCAGCAGCCGATTATTTTATGCTGCGCAAGCGGCATCCGCAGCGGTCAAGCGACTATGTTTCTGCGTCAGCATGGAATCGATTGCAGCAACGGTGGTGGCTGGTTAGATGTAAATGGTATTAAATAAAATAAACGAGAATTATGTTTGATTCAATAAAGCAATTATTGGGTTTGAGTCCGAAGGTTGATTTCAAGGACTTGCTTACCCAAGGAGCACAAATTATAGATGTTCGATCACCGGGAGAGTACAAATCGGGCCATATAAAAGGTTCGGTAAATATTCCACTACAAAACATAAACGCACAGCTTAGTCGTATTAGCAAAGACAAGCCGGTCATCACTTGCTGTGCCAGCGGAATACGCAGTGCATCAGCCAAATCTATTCTTACCGCGAATGGCTATTCAGCGGTCTACAATGGTGGAGGTTGGATGAGCTTGCAAAGCAAGCTATGACAGCAACTGTGCATTGCTTACCTTTGCACCCGTTATGAGTTACACTGTAGTTATTGTAGGAAGGCCCAATGTGGGTAAATCCACCCTGTATAATCGTCTTACCGGCACTGATGATGCCATAGTTGATCCCACTGCGGGTGTTACACGAGACCGTAAGTATGGTATCGGCGAATGGGGTTTAAAGTCATTTGTGGTTATCGATACAGGGGGTTTGGCAGAGGAAGATACGGATGGATTTGAAAAGGAAATAAACTCGCAGGTTGCTCTTGCTATCGGTGAGGCGGATTCCGTCTTGTTTTTGGTAGATGGTAAGGAGGGTGTAACAGATGGCGACCGAATGATCGCCCAGAAGTTGAGGAAATCCAAGCGTGAAATTATTTTGTTGTGCAACAAGATTGATACCTCAGACAAGGAGTCTTGGGTAAACGAGTTTTGGGAGCTAGGCTTAGGCGAGCATATTTGGCCTGTTAGCGCCAACAACGGATATGGAACGGGCGATTTGATGGAGTTTTTGGCAACAAAAATCCCATCCGATGATGAGGGCTTGGAAACAGATTTGGCCAAAATAGCTATCGTTGGTAAGCCTAATGTTGGCAAGAGTTCGCTGATTAACGCACTCACAGGAAAGGACAGAGCAATCGTTAGTGAAATATCGGGTACAACCCGTGACGCCATCAATACAGAGTTTCGCTCATTTGGACAAGAGCTCATTCTAATCGATACTGCTGGTTTGCGCAAGCGCAAGCTAATCGATAATGACATTGAGTTTTACAGCTCCATTCGAACAATTAAGGCGATTAGACAAAGTGATGTCTGTTTGTTGCTCATAGATGCAACTGAGGGAATATCTCGACAAGACTTGTCCATATTCAAGGAGGTAACAGAGGCGAACAAGGGGGTGGTTATCTTGGTTAACAAGTGGGACTTAGTAGAGAAAGATCACAAGAGCGTTGATGCGTATTCGAAAGAGGTGAGAGAGAAACTGGCGCCTATGTCGGATGTCCCTATTTTTTTTACATCAACGGTTACCAAGCAAAGAATTTTAAAGGCGCTAGAAAAGGCGATGGAAGTGGCCAAGAATCGCAAGGTGAAAATTCCAACGTCTAAGTTGAATGAGATTATGCTACCTATCATCGAAAATTACCCGCCGCCTATATACAAGGGCAAGGACATCAAAATAAAATACGTTACTCAGCTTCCAACAAAATCGCCTGCAATCGCCTTTTTTTGCAATACGCCACAGTACATTAAGGACTCTTACCAGCGTTTTCTAGAAAACAAATTGAGAGAGCATTTTAATTTTGAAGGTATTCCTGTGCGATTGTATTTCAGGAAGAAGTAGAAATTTGTTGGGACTTTCGCCGGTTTTTGTGTATTATCTTTGCACACAATCTGAAAAGTTCGTGTATGAAGAAAATTATCGCTGTTCTCTTATTGTTGGTTCTTTCAGGGCCGATTTTCTCACAAAAAGACTCCACTTCTCTCGAGTTGGGGTTGAATATCATAAAGCTGACTAATTTTCTCGGTGTAGTAGACGACCCTACTGACTTTGACGAATGGAATCCCTACATGTTTACCGTTGGCTATAACATGAACCGATTTCATTTGCGTTACGGTGTCGGATTCAAGTCGCTCTATCGAGTGGAGGAGCCTACAGATGCCAATGGGCAATCAACCTTCGATACTACGGCAAAGGTTACCGACATGAGGTTTGGGGTTGGTGGGCAGTTTTTTCTGTCGTCGAAGTGGACCTTCAAACTTGGGGTTGATTATTTCATCGCAAACCGATTTACTTCTTATGAAGCGAAGTTTCTTGACTTCAACGGAGTTTTAGTGGAGAATGTCCGCGAAGTGACCTACACGGAGAAGGGAATTGCACCTTTTCTGTTTGTACAATACAATTTAGTTAATCGTGTGAGTTTGGGGACCGAGCTACTCTGGCGAATGTCTTCCTACAGTTTGTCGGATCGCGACCTGAGCAACGGGAACTCTGCGCAAATCAACAAGGAGTATTCAGGGGCGAAGCGAATGATTATGGCACCAACCGCATTGTTTATTCAAATTCGATTCTAACGCTCGACTATGAAAAATCAAAGGTTTCTTTTAATTGTGGTTATCGTTGCGGTGGCAGCGGCATTCGTGGGGTGCATGCCCGAGGAAGTTTCCCCGAAAGCACGCGTACCAGTTTTACCAAGCGAAGTCTATGAGTATGCAACGCTGCCTCAACCGGCGAGTTTTAACCCATTCGGTGATTCGATAATTGATAATGAAGTGGCCACCCTTGGTCGTGTTCTGTTTTACGATCAACGCCTTTCGCAAAACAATCGCGTCTCTTGCGGGAGCTGTCATCGACAGCAATATGCATTTGCGGATAATAAAGGGTTTAGTGTTGGTTTTTTGAATGAGATAACGGGCCGCAATTCGCAACAGATTGTCAATATCGGTATGCAAGAGGGTATGTTTTGGGATTTGAGAGAACGATTGTTAGATCATATGGTGCTGCAACCAATTGCCAACCATCTGGAGATGGGACTCTCGGATACGCTTGAACTTGAGGAGCGTATTCGGACTACGGCATATTATGCCCCTCTATTTGAAGATGCGTTTGGAAGGGACGAGGTGACAACACAAAAAATAGGGCTTGCACTTGGTCAGTTTGTTAAGGCACTCGTTTCAGTGAGCACCAAATATGACCAAGGATTGTTGATGGTTGTAAATGCCGGACAAACCATAGCCCCTCGCTTTGAGCATTTTCCAAACTACACTCCGTTGGAAAATTTAGGGAAGGATGTTTTCTTCCGCAAGTTCTTCTGTTCGCAGTGTCATGGAGGCGACAATTTTATTGGCGGCATACTCCAGCCATCCAACATCGGCTTGGATGAGTTTTCTTCTGATTATGGAGTCGCAGGCACTGACTTTGAAACAGGGATGCCTAATAATGGGAAGTTCAAAGTGCCTTCTTTACGCAATGTTGCTGTTACAGGTCCATACATGCACGATGGCCGCTTTCAGACTCTTGAACAGGTTATCGATTTTTATAACTCGGGTATTAACGCTCATCCTCAGTTATCTCCTGAGTTACGTCAGCAATCCATTGTAGGCAATACTATGGGGCCAGTGATTAATCACGATCAGGTGCCCGTTGATGGACGCATAGTGCCCATTCGCATGCACATGACAGGGGAGGAGCGCGCAGGTATTCTTGCGTTCTTGAGGACACTCACGGATTACCAAATGATGAACGATCCTAAACTGAGCGATCCCTTTCAGGTGGTTGAGTAAAAGCTGGATGTTAGTTTAGCTTCAATAGCCAAATGCTTTGCCGCAATTCGTTGTACCACGCCTGACGTACAATCCACT
>CAMBPD010000131.1 GCA_945869405.1 Chryseobacterium gleum
TTTTTTTGGTAGCGCTTGTTCTAAACAAATGAAGGCTTGGCGAAAAACAATTACATTCGTGTACCTTAATTCTAATCTTTCTATCCTTGAATTTTCCGTTCAAGCATCGATTCTTTCTGTTTGCTTTTGCTGCATGGCTGCTGGCAATGCATAGTGCGTGCGGCCAATTTTGGCAGCCACACTTTATTCCAGGTGGAGTTAATCATCAATACAACAACGGCTATTATGGCGGTGGTGTCTCGATGGCCGATTTTGATATGGATGGATGGGATGATGTTTTTCTCTGCAGTCGCGGAGAAGACCCTCTACTTCTGAAAAGTGTCGACGGTGATTTGCAACCTTGGCCGAGTGGCATTGCAAACAACGGTGAAATGAAACAAGTCACCTGGGTTGATTTTGATAACGACGGCGATCGTGATCTTTCAATTACTGGACTGGACATGCCCGTTCGCATTTTTGTGAACGACGGAAATACACTCGCGCTGCTGCCTCCCGGCTCAGGAATTTCAGCGGTCAGTTTGGTGTCGTATGGCCACAGTTGGGGTGATTACGACCGGGATGGTGACCTGGATTTGTTTGTTTGCAATTACGATGCGCAGTTTATGGGGTATGTGAATTCCGATAACCAACTCTACCGCAATGAAGGAGAAGGGTTGTTTACGGATGTTACTCTTGAAGCCGGTTTTTCTTCCATGGTGAACTACACTTTCATGTCTATATGGATGGATTACAACCGCGATTTGTATCCCGATCTCTTGGTCATAAATGACCGCTACGAAGTGCCCAATTATTTCTATCACAACAACGGCGACGGAACGTTTACGGAGATTGGAGCACAAGCAAATTTAGATGACTACATTTTCGGAATGACGGCCACAGCCGATGATTACGATAATGACGGTGATTTGGATATTTACGTCACCAATGGTACTTTAGGAAACTTTCATAAACGCAACAACGGCAACGGAACGTTCACGGATGTGGCACAGGAGCAAGGCACTACGTTGAATCGCTTTTGTTGGTCGGCACAATTCGTCGATGCCAATCGCGATGGTTGGCAGGACTTGCATATATGCAGCACGCCTCACATTAGTTTAAGCGGGCAAAACTTCCTCTACCTTAACAATGGTCAGACGTATTCAAATGCTACGGATACAGCGGGGATTGCAACCGATAATGGTTGGAGTCGTTCCAGTGCATTGGGCGATTTCAATCGGGATGGGTTGGCAGATGTTACCGTAAGTAAGTCAAGTCCGAATAATTCGACGTTTTGGAGTGCTGTTCCCAATGCCAATCATTGGCTGAAAGTGACCCTTGAGGGAGTTCAGTCCAATCGCGATGGTGTTTCGACCTGGATCGATTTGTTTTCGGGTGGCCAACAACAGACACGTTACACCTTTTGCGGCGAAGGGTATTTGGCTCAAAATAGCTTCAGTGAGTTTTTTGGTATCGGGCAATCAAGTGTAATCGATTCTCTGGTGTTGCATTGGCCCTCCGGAATTGTCGATCGATGGCACCGCATGCCTGCCGACCAGCAGTTGTATTTGGTGGAAGGCAGCTCTCAGTCTGCATCAATAGTCTCTGACCATGGTAATACGCTATGCGTAAATGATTCTTTGCAGTTCGGCATTTTGGGCGAGTGGATGGCGATAGCATGGAATGCGGGCGGTAATGATTCAACGATAACCATTTCGGCTGAAGGTCCGCTGGTCGCGCTGATAAACGATGAGTGGGGAAATACCTTTCTTTCAGACACCGTGTGGGTAGTTCTATTTGGGCAGCCTGCTATCCTAATGAATGTGCTGGATGTTTCATGCAATGGATTATCGGATGGCGTTATCGCGTTGAATTCCGATGAGCCTTTGCAATTGACCATGAATGGGATAGCTGCAGAATCCAATGTGTTCAGTGAACTTGAGGCAGGTAGCTATGAACTTGTATGGGAGGACGAACACGGTTGTTTTGGTTCGGTTCAAGCGGCCGTGGAGCAGCCGCAGCCGTTCCTTGCCCAAGCCATTGTGCAGCATGTTTCTTGCGCAGGTGGTTCGGATGGCGCCGTATTGTTTGAGTATTCAGGTGGTACACCCGATTATTTTCTATTGGGAACTAATCCGGTTGTCAGTGATATGACGGCAGGTGATTATCTCTACACCGCTTTGGATGCCAATGGTTGCGTGAAAATGGTTCTTGTAACTATCACTGAGCCCGAAGCATTGGTCATGGAGATTACCGCTACTCCGGAAACGAATGAATCACTGAATGGAAGTATTGCATGCACCGTCGATGGAGGTTCTCCGCCTTATGTGTATTCCCTCGACGGCGTTCTTCAATCGGATGCTGTCTGGTTCAACCTAGCTCAAGGAATTTATATAGTCAGCGTGACGGATTCCCTTGGATGCACCCAGCAACAGGATGCACTGGTAGATGCGCTAACCGGCATCGATTCGAGTGCGTCAGTTTCAATAGAAATATTTCCTAATCCTACCAAACAAGGCGACCCTATTCACATCCATTCGCAATCACCAATAGAATTACTGGGCGTGTTCAGCACCGATGGGAGATTGATTTATCAAAGTAAGCGCGCAAGTAACGATGCCGTGGTCCCTTCTCATGACCTGCAAGCAGGCGTGTATTATGTGCGGGTTGTTAGTTGTGGGGTTGTTAGTTCGCATAGATTGGTTATCGTGCAATAAGTACTTGTATTTTTGAGCAGCGTATGCCCATTTATCAGTTGCACCCCAAGCACGTCGGCTTTCCACCGCGTAGCGAATTTGACCACGATATGGTGGCCGTTGGCGGCGACTTGTGTTTGGAGCGTTTGCTGGAAGCTTATTCAAGGGGCGTATTTCCGTGGTACAACGTGCCAGGGGAATTGCATTGGCACTCTCCCGAGCAGCGTTGCGTGCTTCCCGTAGCAGAAGTTTCTGTTTCACATTCTATGAGGTCGTTGCTGAATAAAGCGGTTTTCACTTTTACAATGGATACTGAATTCACTCGCGTAATGGAGGCGTGTAGGGAAGGCGAACGTGTGGGCCAAACGTGGATCCACGATGAGATTGTGGAGTCGTATGCAAAACTGCATCGATTCGGCGTAGCACATTCGCTGGAGGTGTGGTGCGAAGGAGCACTCGTCGGCGGCTTGTATGGTGTATCGCTTGGTTCGCTTTTTTTCGGGGAAAGCATGTTTTCCCGCGCGCCCAATGCCTCGAAGGCCGCACTTATTGCTTTGTGTCGTTTTTTACCGGAAATGAATATCGAGCTTATTGATTGCCAAGTGCCCAACGAGCATTTGCTGAGCATGGGAGCGTTGGAGTGGAGCCGTGATCATTTTTTGGATGTGCTCGAAGTTGCCATGCAGAAGAATACCGAGACAGGCAGTTGGGAACACGCATTCGCTGAATGGAGCAAGGGTAAATAAACAATCGGATTGAATAACTCGAGCCCAAGGAGTGCTGTCGAAGCGGTTTTATTTCTTACTTCGCAACCGCATGAAACCAATTCCTTTTTCTCCTCCCCGCATCGACCAAAAAACCATCGATGCAGTCACTGAAGTATTGCTTTCTGGTTGGATTACCACCGGTCCAAAAACACGTGAATTGGAGAAGCGCATCAACGACTACTGTGAGTCGAAGCGGACACTTTGCCTCAACTCCTGGACGAACGCAGTTGAACTTGTTCTTCGATGGTATGGGGTAGGCCCGGGCGACGAAGTGATTGTGCCGGCTTATACCTATTCGGCGACGGCAAATATTGTGTTGCATGTGGGAGCAAAGCCTGTGATGGTGGATGTAGAGCAGGGGAAATTCACGATCGATACCGCGCAACTAGCGCAACACATCACGGAGGCTACCAAGGTTATTATGCCAGTGGATATCGGTGGTATGCCATGTGATTATGATTTCATGATGCAGCTGGTGCAACAGCCCGAGGTGAGGAGCAAGTTCAAGTCGTCTACCGAACGCCAAAAGCAGCTCGGGCGCATCTTGGTCGTGGCAGACGCAGCGCATAGTTTTGGTGCAGAGTACAAAGGGCACAAAGTGGGCGCGCAAGCGGATGTAATGGGTTTTTCATTTCATGCGGTAAAAAATCTTACAACAGCTGAGGGTGGAGCGGTAACCCTAAATCTTCCAGCGCCTTTTGATAACGATGAGGTGTGGAAGTCCCTCAATATTTCAGCTTTGCACGGCCAAACCAAAGACGCGCTCACCAAAACCCAAGCAGGACAATGGCGCTACGACATCGTGGAGGCCGGGTTCAAATGCAATATGACCGATATCCAAGCGGCAATTGGCTTGGTGGAACTCGATAGGTACGACAACGACACCTTGGTTCGACGCAAGGCCATCTGTATGCAATACAATCAGAAGTTTGAAACGCAGACTTGGTTCGATGCGCCTTTGTTTGAAACTGCCTCTGCTGAAAGTTGCTACCACTTATATATGTTACACGTATCAGGCATGAGTGAGGCACAGCGCGACGAAGTGATTCGCTTAGTAGCGGAGAAAGGGATTGCACTCAATGTCCATTTCCAACCGCTTCCTCTGTTGTCACTTTATAAAGGACTAGGTTATCGCATGAGCGATTATCCCAACGCTTGGCATCAATATGCTGCGGAAATTTCTCTGCCCGTGTATTATACATTGAGCGATGAAGAAGTGAGTCGTGTTGTTGATGCTGTCATTGCCGCAGTCAACCAGGCTATGATGTCATGATGAAACGAGTTTTTGATATTGTTTTTGCGCTGGTTATGCTCTTGCTTTTTGCGCCCTTGTTTTTTTTTCTTGCCTGTTGGATAAGCATGGATAGTCGTGGAGGAGTTTTTTTCGGACAGGAAAGAGTAGGTCTAAACGGCATTTTTTTTAAGCTGTGGAAGTTTCGCACGATGAGGCCAATGTCTGAACAGCACGGGCAACTTACCGTTGGGGCATCAGATGCTCGTATAACGCGAGCGGGATACTACTTACGAAAATTCAAGGTCGACGAATTGCCACAACTTTGGAATGTGGTGCTTGGCGACATGAGTGTGGTGGGGCCGCGGCCCGAGGTGCCTCGTTATGTGGCGCACTACACACTCGAACAGAGACAGGTTTTAGAGGTTCGCCCGGGCATTACAGACTATGCCTCGCTAGAGTATTTCTCTGAGAGTGAGTTATTGGCAGCGTCCAAAAATCCAGAACAAACCTATCTACAAGAAATCATGCCCGCCAAGTTGCGGCTTAACCTTGCATACATCCGAAATCGTTCGTTATGGGGCGACTTGCGTGTGATCTACCTCACGGGGAGGCGTATTTTGAAAGCATGATTGTTTTCTCGTTGAAATGTCAGCGGTTCTATAGGGCGTTTTCACTGTGGATTGTATTCCTCGGCAAACCCACTTATTTTGCGCTCGAATTTTTTGAAACCACGTAATTGAATCTTATGAAATTTTTTACCGTTCTATGCATGGCTATGTGTTCAATGAGTCTCTTGGCACAGCAAGAGCCTTTTGGATACCAACTTTCCTCTTCGCAGCTTCAACACCTGCCGATATCTGAACTAACAACGTTTGATCATGCAGCATTACTCGAAGAGGATAGCAGAATCGAAAAAGCTGGTGGCCGCACCAACATCGGTCGCATCATACCGTTGGATCTCAATGGTCAATCTGCAGGTACGTGGTCAACAATGGATAACGGTGACCGTCTGTGGCAATTCCGCTTTCGTTCGGCAGGAGCAAAGGGCGTGTGTGTATATTTCGATGAGTTGTATATTCCTCAAGGCGCGGTAATGTTTTTGTATTCAATGGACCGCAAAACAGCTGTGGGTCCTTTCACTAGCGATGATTGCAATGCACACGGTTATTTTATGATGGGCGAGGTGCTCGGAGATGAAGCCATCCTAGAATATTATGAGGCGGCTTCGGTTGTAGGTACTCCAAATATTGGGATTCAATCGGTGGGACACATGTACCGCTACGTTTACAATTATTCAGATTACACCACTAGCGACAATTCACGTGCATCAGAATTTTGTGAGGTTGACGTAAATTGTCCGGAAGGAGCTGAGTGGACAGAGCAACGCGACGCTGTTGTTCGATTGCTTATCAGCGATGGTGGATTTCAAGGCTTGTGTTCAGGATCCATTGTGAATAATACCGCGCGTGATTGCCGTAATTACTTACTCACTGCGATGCATTGTGGTGTAGGGGTGTCAGATGCGGAATGGCTGCAATGCTCGGTACGCTTCAAATATCAAAAGAGCGGCTGTGCCTCTGGCAGTTCACCTAGCACCAGCAACCGTGTAGGCGTTTTTCACCTTGCCGACAGTAATGATGGAGGAGGAAACAGCGGGTCAGATTTTCTTTTACTTGAAATGGAAGATGATTTACCGGCTACCTACAATGTGTTTTATGCGGGTTGGGATTCACGCTCAGTAACTCCGGCTGATGTAGTAGGCATTCACCATCCGGCGGGCGATGTGAAGAAAATATCTACGGCAACGAATATCGTTTCAGGTACTTGGGGTGCCAGTGGCTATCACTGGCGAGTGAGCTGGATGGCAACTGAAACGAATCACGGTGTTACAGAAGGAGGTTCTTCCGGCTCTCCCATTTTCAATGAAAACAAACTTATTGTGGGACAGCTGACGGGAGGAAGTTCATTTTGCACGAGTCTTACCGCCCCCGATTTTTATGGAAAGATGGATAAGAGTTGGGATGACAACCCCAACGTAGCAACGCAAAAACTCAAGGAGTGGTTGGATCCCATCGATACAGGTGAGCCGTTTATGCATGGCGCTTACCTCGATGCGAACAATGCCTTACAGCCTTGCTTACCTCTGAATATTGAGGAAAGGGAGCTCGAGTTTACGGATGTGCAGATTTACCCAACAGTCGCAGACGACCAACTGAATATTCGCTCTGCCGAATTTCGCAGATTACAGGAGTACAGGGTTTTCAACGCCCACGGTGCTTTGATTGCTGCGGCTCCCATACGCTCGGAACAGGAAGAGGTCAATTGTGCCACGTTGGCGGCAGGCGTTTACTTTATCACTTTCGTGGCTGAAGAAGGAGGCCATCTAACTAAAAAGTTTGTGGTCGAGCACAGGTAGTTTGAGCCTCCCTTATGGATGACTTTCAGGTCAGAAATTAGGTGTCCAATGAAAAAAAAAGAGTACATTTGACCCAAACCCGAAAACAATGAAATTTGAAGTTACTCAAAAAGACAAGGTCGCAGTAATTGCCTCCAAAGTCGAGAAACTCGATGCGCTGCACGCGCCAGAGTTGAAAAGTGAAATAGTCATGATGAACAAAGGTGGACAGAAAAACCTCATCATTGATCTCACTGAGACGCGTTACATCGATTCTTCGGGTTTAAGTGCTTTGCTGGTTGGTAACCGTTTGTGCCGAGATTCTAACGGAACTTTTGTTCTCTGCGGCATGCAAGATGCGGTGAAGAAACTAATCGCCATTTCACAATTAGAAAGTGTGTTGAAAATTACACCTACCCAAAACGAGGCTATTGATCTCGTTTACATGGAGGAAGTTGAACGCGATATATAACCATCCTATGAAGAAAATTATACTCTCAGCCTTTGTTGTTGTTTCTTTTTTAGCAGCCAGCGCACAGTGCAATCCGAACGATTGGGATTTTGGTGATGTGGAATATGGAGTTTATCCGGATGTAGCTACTGGTTTGGCTGCAGGTTGTTTAAACGAACCCATTACACAAACCATTTATTTCCTTGTGCCAAGCGATGCAGGAGCTATCGACTCTACCTACAGCGGAGTGCCTATTTCGAGCATCACCTTGAATGCTATTTCTTACAACGGAGGAACAGACATAAGCAACCTCGGTCTTGAATTGGCGTGTGACCCCGCAAATTGCACATTCACCGCCGGCGGTCAATTTTGTGG
>CAMBPD010000132.1 GCA_945869405.1 Chryseobacterium gleum
AGAAGCAAATCAGCAACCGAAACAATCCCATCGCCATTTAAATCCAGGTTAGAGCACTGGGTACATCCAAAGGAGGAGGTGAGTATCTGAATATCGACTGAGGTCACCTCACCATCTCCATCCAGGTCACCGGGGTCTTGCGTGAGGTTGAGCGTTACCAAAAAGGAATTACCGCTGCTGCTATTGGGTACATCGAGCGTGCCGTCGCCAATGCCCAGGTCGAAATCGCAAACACCTTCCATGTATCCGCCGAAGACCAGTTTGTTCGGGGATTTCAAGGCAACAGTTTCCACAGAGTAAAGAAACTCTTCTCCTGTTATCGGGTCGTTTTCGCCGCCGTATTGTTTGAACCAGGGATAGTGCCGTTGGAATTGACCTTGCATAAAATGGCGTCATTCAGTCCCAATCGATTGATGGCGATGGTTTGTCCGTTGATGACAACATGCGTGGGTTGCGACAGATGATAGCCGCCATAAATGGTGCCGTCGGCCGCAACCATCATGTGATTTTGAATGTAGTCGCAAGCCGGCGGTGCGGCATCGCCAAACGGTATTTCAAGTGCCCATTGCAGGCCAACGCCTATCGAATCTTTCAGGTAGATGTAGTGTTCAGCTGTGTCTTGCGCGAACGTGAAAACACCGGGCCCTGCATCCGCATCGATCTGAGTGTCGTAGTTGATTTCCGCATGGCTCAGCAGCTACGACGGTCGTAACAAGGAACCTGAAACGCTTCCTGTAAAATTCCCGTTGTTGCTGGCGCTTGGAGTGGAAGGTATTGCAGTTGGATTGGCATGTAAGATTTTGCCGCACAACTTTAACGAGCTCATCGACGGTAGCATCGACGTGCTGCGCGGCAAGCGCACCAACCTGATGCCCGACTTTCAGACGGGTGGTATGGCCGATTGCACCGACTACAACCGCGGTTTGCGCGGAGGTAAGATTCGCGTGCGTTCGCGCATTCTAAAAGACGATAAAGACAAGACGCTCACAATTACTGAGATTCCGTTTGGAACCAATACCGTTAGCTTGATCGATTCGATCTTGAAGGCCAACGACAAGGGGAAAATCAAGATTAAGAAAGTTGAAGACATCACGACCGATAAGGTGGAGATTATTATACATCTCGCGCCGGGTACTAGTCCCGACAAGACGATTGATGCGCTCTATGCATTTACCGACTGTGAGTTGAGCATTTCGCCCAACTCCTGCGTGATTTCGGAAGAAAAACCGCTGTTCATCGGGGTCGATGAGTTGCTCAAAATTTCGACTGATCACACCAAAGACATTATCGAGCGAGAACTGAAGATAGAACTGGGTGAGCTAAACGAACAATGGTTCTTCTCGTCGCTCGAAAGAATCTTCATCGAAAAACGCATTTACCGCAAAATTGAAGAGTGCGAGTCGTGGGAAGAAATCCTCGATACCATTCATAAGGGACTGAAGCCTCACGTAAAAGATTTCTTCCGCGAGGTAACCGACGATGACGTTACACGCCTGACCGAAATTCGCATCAAGCGCATTTCGAAGTTCGATGCGTTTAAAGCAGATGACCTCATTCGCAAGCTCGAAGGCGATATTAAAGAGGTGCAACGAAAGCTCAACGAGTTGGTAGAAACCTGCATCGAATACTTCAAAGAACTCAAGCGCAAATACGGCAAAGACAAAGACCGCAAAACCGAGCTCAAGCAGTTCGATGTGGTGGAAGCAGCGAAAGTGGCCATTGCAAATGCGAAGCTTTACGTGAACTACGCGGAAGGATTTATCGGCACGGGGCTCAAGCGCGATGAAGGCGAGTTCGTGGGCGACTGCTCCGACATCGATGACATTATTGTATTTCGTCGTGATGGGAAGATGCTGATAAAGCGTGTGGAGTCGAAAGCCTTTGTAGGAAAAGACATCATCCACGCCGCGGTTTGGAAGAAGGACGACAAGCGAACCATCTACAACATGATTTACGGTGACGGTAAAAAGGGCGGTGCCATGATGAAGCGCTTTGCTGTTACTGCCATCACCCGCGACAAGGAGTATGACCTCACCAAAGGCACAGCCGGTAGCGAGGTGTTGCACTTTTCGGCCAACCCCAATGGCGAAGCTGAAGTGGTGACCATTCACCTGCGAGCGCTAGAGCGGTTAAAGAAACTCAAGTATGACGTTGACTTTGCAGAGCTGGCCATCAAAGGTCGTGATGCGGGTGGTAATGTGGCTTCGAAGTACCCTGTGAAAAAGGTTGAGTTGAAGCAAGCCGGTATTTCAACGCTTGGGGCACGTAAAATTTGGTTGGATGAGAGTGTGATGCGTCTCAACGAAGAAGGCCACGGCCGCTTCCTGGGCGACTTCAACGCAGAAGATAAAATCCTATGCGTGTTGGCCTCCGGGGTATACAAACTCATCAGTCCGGACTTAGCAACGCATTTCGACGAGCATACACTCATTCGTGAGAAATGGATTCCCGAAAAGCCACTTACAGCGGTTTATTTTGACGGGGAAAAAGAGCAGTGGTTCGTGAAACGATTCTTGATTGAGCCATCGAAAGGCCCCGTTACATTCATCACTGAACACCCGAAGTCTAAGCTTAGCCTTGCGTCGCTATTGCACCACCCAGTGGTCTACATTCGCTTCGACAAGCGCAACAAGATTGCGAAAAACAAGTTGGACGAGAGCATCGAACTGCGCGAATTCATTGCCGTGAAAGGCTTGAAGGCCATTGGTAACCGACTCACTGCCTATCCTGTGCTGAACATCGAATTGCTGGAAGCTGATCCACAGCGTGAAGTAGAGGCAGAGAACTTCTTGAGCGACCTCATTGCTGCCCGTCAGCCGCAGAAAGTGGAGGTGGATCGAGACGAAGAGCTCTTCGATTTGGAAGACACCATCCGTCAAAACCCCGACGACATCGATTTCGAGATCGATGGTCTGAAAGAGGAGATGGCCCGCTTCAAGGAACAGCGTAAATCGGGCGCTATACCTGATCCGCCAAAGCCCGAGAAGAAGAGCAAGCCGGAACCACCCGGCGAGCAGGCCAGTTTATTTTAAAAGGGAGTAAGATGGTTTTTGTTGTGGACTCAGATCAATAAAAGCAATCGCTTACTTTTATTTGCAGTTCAAAAGGTTAGATTGCGCAACCCTAGAAGGTCAAGACTCTGGGCTGAACAAACTGCCTCAAGAAGCCAACGCAACATGCACGAGCAAGAATCATCACGTCACCGCAACCTTGGTCATTCGTATGACTTTGTCTTCTGTGGAGCTGGTGCTTCCGCTTCACTGCTTCTGCTGCAGTTGCACCGAAGAGGTCTATTGAAAGAGGCCTCTGTGCTGATAGTCGATAGAGAAGCTAAGAACAAAAATGATAAGACCTTTTGCTTTTGGACGGAGGCCGACGACTCCATCGCGCATGAGTTGAGTGCCCTTATTTCGCATACGTGGGAGAGGGTAAAGCTCACTCATTCAAACGTATTTGCTTTGTCTCCTCTGCGCTACAATCATATTTCGAGTATCGACCTGTATGAGGCCGTTCAGCTTCTAGCTGCCGCACACGGTTGGCACAACCACACGGGTCGAGTGGAAGCAATTTCGCACGACGATCAAACTACGCTCATCACCTTGGATGGCAAACAAGTAAGAGCCAAGTACATTTTCGATTCACGCCCTCCAGAGCGCTTGCCGCTTGCCAAAGGCGAAGTACATATAGCTCAGAGTTTCTTTGGGTGGGTAATTCAAACCGAAAGTGAAATTCCCGAAAGTGATGCGTTTCGGTTTATGGACTTCAACATCAGACAAAATGGACACACCCAATTTTTATATGTGTTGCCATTCTCTCCTCACAGAGCCTTGGTAGAGGTTACCCGTTTTGGATCACAAAACATTGATCAGTTGGAAGCTGAGGAAATCTTGAGTGAATACATTGCGAAGCATTATGGAAAGTTCGAGGTGCTCGAAATAGAGCAGGGCTGCATTCCTATGAGCAACGGGAGAATTTCCAATGAGTCAATACGCGGGGTGGCTCAACTCGGGGCAAGAAATTATTCCATCAAGCCAAGTACAGGCTATGCTTTCAAAAATATGTATGAGCACTCGCAGCGATTGAGCGACGCCATTGAACAGGGTAAAGAAGTGTCGAGCCTCGACAGAAAACATTCAGCCGTTTTCAGCACTCGATTTGCATTTTACGATGCTCTGCTGTTGCACATTCTTGCAAAACACCCGCACCACGGGAAACCCATTTTTGAGCGGTTATTC
This sequence comes from Chryseobacterium gleum, assembly GCA_945869405.1. Taxonomy (GTDB): domain Bacteria; phylum Bacteroidota; class Bacteroidia; order Flavobacteriales_D; family Sanyastnellaceae; genus JAIBBG01. Next base: position 4,236 of record CAMBPD010000132.1, read on the forward strand.
AAAGGGGTTGAGATCACAACTATACTCAAGTTTCTCGATGAGAAGACATCGTTGCGAGAAGATATTTCGATTTTTTCAAGATTGCCCTTCGCACCCTTTGTGCGCGCGTTGTTGCAACGAATACTACATTACCTATGGTTTAGACCCGTGGTGTTAACTCTTCTGACGTTGTTGCTTTTTCTATTAGGGCATCAATCTCCGGCGCAGTTTTATATTGGTTATGGGCTACTGCTGTTGGGCTTTGTAGCTGTGGGCATACCACACGGTGCTGTAGATCATTTGCTCGAGATTGGCAATTGGAATCTGCGAAGCGCACCTATGTTCATCGTAAAGTATCTCGCTCAGGCAGCTGCAATGGCTGTACTGTGGTACCTATCGCCTCTGTTGGCGTTATTCATTTTCTTGGGGTACTCCTCGTGGCATTTCGGACAAACAGACGGAAAGCAATTCGGTATGTCCTCCGTGTTGTCTGTGCTGTGGGGAGCCTCGGTGCTTCTCTTTGTGTTGAGCACCCACCAATCGGAAACAACCGATATTTTGCTCGCCATGGGGGCACGGGCCATGCCCATAGAGAGCTCTGGTTGGGCGTTGGCTCCATGGTTCATCTATGCACTATTTCGCAAGCATTTCTCTTTTGCACTCACCGTGTGCTGGCTTATGCTGTCGAGTCAGTTGCCCTTGTTGTTGGCGTTTGGATTGTATTTCCTTGGGCAACATAGCCTCAGTAGTTGGCAGCACCTCAAACAACACCTGCAGTTAAGCCACACGCGTATTTGGCTCCATTCGCTTCCATTTCATGCAGGTGCATGGCTCATGCTTGCCGGCTTCTACTTGGCGTTGCAAGCGTCTGTGTTCGAGAATGAGGCTTGGGGATGGGGCCTTTTCTTTATCTTCATATCTTGTATTAGTCTACCGCATGCCTTGTCGATGCGTGTGGTCTATCGCACCAATGCGAAGTGAATGAACGGTGTTGTTTAGCCGTCGATGCGCGTAAAAAAATCATTGTGATTCCATTCAAAATAATCGAGGCAACTAGCACGGTGCCGACAAAAAAAACTACTTTCGCAGGAACAGTTAAAATCACTATACATGAAATACACTTTTATAATTCTTCTTGCGGTTCTCTCCCTTAGCTCGTGTAAGGAAGCGGATAAAAAAAGCTACACAATTACGGCTATCAATCTCGTAGCTGAAGGGCCTCTTTTTGATGGACCCAATACCATGCAGGCCACGCACACAGTAGACCTCAGCCAAATTGAAAGCGGTTTGTTGCCGGAGCATATTCAATCGGTGAAATTGACAAAAGCAGAAGTAGTGAGCACAGACAGCGTTGCCTTCAACAACATTCGCAACTTCGTTTTCCAGGTTACCTCAGCAGATGCCAAAATGCAGAAGGCCGGAGTGCTAAACCCGGTGCCCAAGAACACACCGTTAGTGATCATATCGCCCGCGGCAGAGGCAGATTTGAAAGAGAACTTTATGCAAAAGGAAATAGTACTTATTTTGGATGCCGACCTAGAGGGAGATTTAGACGAGAATCTCTCCTATACAGGCAATTTTGAATTTGAAATCACCTACAAGAAATAAACAATGAGAACACTACTTATCATTTTCGCATCTATTGCATTCTCAGTGAATGCCCATGCACAGATTCCAGAGCCCGATAGGTTGCTTGGCGTATGGGAGCCGAGCAACGGCAAGGCTCGCGTGAAGATTGAAAAAATTAGCGACAAGTACTACGGTAAAATAGTTTGGCTGAAAGAACCTATCGACCCAGTTACAGGTCAACCGAAAATCGACAAAAACAATCCCGATGCGAGTGTGCGCAATGTGCCCTTGAAAGGATACCGCATGCTGAAAGACTTTAAATACTTGGGCAAAGAGCAGTGGGATAGCGGTACTATTTACGACCCAGAGAATGGCAGCACCTACAAGTGCATCATTAAAATGACAGACAACAATACGCTCGATATTCGCGGTTACATTGGCGTGGAGGCATTGGGAAGAACCGATGTTTGGAAACGCTTGGAGGTAAAGAAATAATTGCATTACATCCCTATGACATCTTCACAAGCTACTTTGCTTTTAGCCTTGTTACTGCCGTTGGTTTCACTCGCTCAGACGGATAGTGTGGGAGTCGCAGTGCCCGAGGAGGAAGACTTCTCGATGTATGAAAATCTAGAGTTTGTAGATGAAGGAGCCAAGAGGTTTTGCACTCCAAAGGTGTTCGATCTTAGTCCGGCAAAACTTATCTCTGCAGGCTTCGACTACCAAGGGCCATTCTCTATCGACTATGGCACTTGGGACCAGGGTGATTCTTCGTTGCAAGCAACTTCAGGAAAGTTTACAGGTGCATCGGGCCTGCGTTTGGGAGCGAACATCCCCGTCATTTCGAGAACAAACATTGTCATTCAAGCCGGCTTCAACTATGCGCGCACTGCGTATACAGGCAACGACGAGGTTTCGAAAAACCCACTGGATGCTACCCTGCGCAGCAATGGCCTCACTACCGCCGGACTGCATACAACGATCTTTAAACCCCTCAACGAAGAGCGATTTATCATTGCACAGGGCTCTGCAGATTTGAATGGAGACTTTTACCTAAGCGATTTTACTCCGCTGAAGTATACACGCTGCAGTGCGGCGTTGATCTTTGGCAAAAAGAAAAGTGATCGTAAAATGATTGGGTTTGGTTTAGCGCGCACCTATCGTGTGGGTGAGCTCAACTACATACCCGTCATGCTGCTCAATTGGACAGCACCCAGTCGCAAGTGGGGAGTAGAAATGCTCGCTCCAGCCAGGGCTCATGTGCGAAGAACATTGTCTGCACGAAACATTGTGTTGTTTGGATATGAACTAGAAGGTAACTCATACAACATACTGAGGGCTAGTGAAGCAGCGCCTAGCAACTTCGAGTTGCACAGAAGCGAATTGCGAATTCGCGCCGTGTGGGAAACGTCGATGTACCAGTTTATTTGGATGTCTGTGCAGGCAGGATACCGCTATGGGTATAGCTTCAACTTAGATCAGTTTGCAGACGACAATGAATTTTTCAGAGGTTTTTTCGGCAATCAGCCCTACAAGCAAGAGAATACATTAGGGGGTGCATGGTACGTTCAGCTATCCATAAATCTTGTGAGCCCTTAATGACACGGCCGCCCTTTTGAATCTTTCGCATTCCATTCGTGCATTCGTGGCTTTACCATCCAATATCTCGCATTCCATTCGTGCATTCGTGTCCGCCCTCTTGAATCATTCGCATTCCATTTGTGCATTCGTGGCTTTACCATCCAATATCTCACATTCCATTTGTGCACTCGTGGACGCGCACGCCAATTATCTATCCGAGTTATGACATTTGCTCGTGCACCAAGAACGTCTGCGAAACCAGAACTAATGATCGAAAGAAATGGAGCCTCAGCCTATGATTTTTCGAGCAATAGCAACAGCCAATGCACGAGGGATGAGACGCACAGAGTTGGCTAAAATGTAATTCACTGTTCCATGAATAGCCACAGGTTTTCCCTTCATCATGGAGGTATAGCCATATTCAGCAGCCGCCTTGGCTGTTGGTAGTTTTTTATTGCTGAAAAGTTTGCTGTTTTCCAGCCCCGCAGCAATCTTAAAGTCGGT
>CAMBPD010000133.1 GCA_945869405.1 Chryseobacterium gleum
ATGGGGTCGCTATGGTTGGCATCGATGATCACAAATTTGTTGTGCATAATGTTGTATGCATCACCAACCGGACTGTACAGGTGAGCCACTGACTCACTCAATTCACCAATTGCAGTATTTGTGGCAGCTAATGTTCCATCGGAAATGAAGCGAACCTGCACTCCGCGGTCAGCGGCTGCGTTGATTGCATCGCTGATGTTGCTCACCCCGTCGTTGATGAAGTCATAAATAGTAAGATCCAATGAAATTTCAGCGCGATTGATGTAGGCAATGAGTGTGTCATCGATGGCTTCCAACAGCTGAACCGCGTTTTGATTGGTGGCCACGGAGTTATCGACCGAAGTATTGAAGTAGCTCAGAATGGTGCCGCTTGAATTGGAGACCACACCAAATGGACGCACCGGCGCAAAGGCGGTATCACTGCCTGCAACAGAAAAAGCTCTGCAGTAATAAATCTGTCCGGCGTCAACGCCGAATAGCGGAAATGAGTGATTCGTTGACATATTGCCATTCGATTGTTCGCCCATTTCAAGTGCAGTTGTCAATCCATATTGCACACCTGAGTTACCCGCTATGTCGGTTGTCCAGTTGAGCGTAAATCCAATATTGGTCAATCCTGTTTGGGTTACCGCCGAGGTGATGTTGATGCCTGGGCCGGTAATAAAATCGCTCATATCGCGGGGAAGAATTTGGTAATTCGCGAGATACTGTGAGCTAAGGCCTACCATATCGGTTTGGCCTCCCGGAATAGGTTGTCCCACGAGGGGCGAGCCGTTGCGCACGTAAATACTCAGAGGTTCACCACTGGCTTGAAAGGTGTAGCTGGTATTGCCTGCGAATGTGCCACCGGCATTGGTGAATGACACCTGATTAATTCTAACCAATGTTCCTTCAGTTGCTTCAACTATTTGAGAAGGCGTATAGATAAAAGGTTCTGGCAAGGTATTGCCTGAGTTTAGAATGACAAGATTACTAACTAGTGTAATTTCAAGCAGACCATTGAAGTCGGCAAGAACGCCGGTAACCAGCACGCTGTCGCCGCGGTTGATTGTAGATGCGAGATTGGTATCATAGATCGCTAAGCCTCCGGTTGCATCTTGTAAATAACGGATTACACCCAGTTCTTGGCCGTTGGTGACAATTCCTTTGGTCGTAATTGTGGCGCCGGCTCCTGCGGCTCTTGCGTCGATAATTGTGGTTTGAGCAACAAACGTGTTGCAAATCAAAATGCACAAAACAATGAGAGAGTATTTTATTTTCATTCTGCAAATTTTAAAATAGTGTGTGCGGCTTGTATTAGCTGATTGTTAAAGTTGGGGTATTTAATCAATGCTCAGAACACGAAGAAACATGAAATTAACCCTAAATTAATTTAAGAGAGTCATTAGGGCTTTTTATGGACTGTTTTATTCAAATGAAAATAACACTGAGTTTACATTTTTGTAGATGTGAGTCAGGTCATTTGCACCATGAAAATTGCATGTACAACCATAGTTTTACTGTTGCTACTGGGGGGGTGCACCAAGGACAGAACATTTGCGCCTCCAATGGAAACACCTCCTGCGGGTGGGGCCAACAACATAGTAAGGGGAACACTAACTGTGAATGAATTCATGGCGAAGGGTTCTGCTTTCGAGAACGAGTTCGATCCTTTTCCGGGTGATAATGATTGGCTCGAGCTTTACAACACAACCGCTGACACTATACGATTGAGGGAGGGCGAGTGGTTTTTAACCGACGACATCACCGATAGTACGATGTTCGAACTTCCTGACACTGTTATTCTTCCAAATGGATATCTAATAGTTCATTGTGATGAATTGGATACAATAGCAACACAAATCCACTCCAATTTCAAACTGAGCTCAAGCGGCGATCACATTGGGTTGTTCTTTTTCACAGATTCATCGGCGATAGCTGTGGATAATTATGAATATAGCGCTCAGACGCCCGGTGTGAGCATGGCACGTTTTCCGGATGGTTCGGTGAACTGGATATTTTCAACCGCACCAAGTCCTAACTCTCAAAACCAGGAATGATGCGCCTAATTATTTCTCTGTTTGGAATGATGATGTCGTTCCTGCTCAATGCACAGGTTGAGGTGCTGAAACGCATCCCCCTGCGGTGCTCGGAGCCATCTGATATTGTGAGCTCCCCTGATGGGAAAAGCTTCTTTGTTTTGGCCGACAAATATCGCATCTGTGAGTATAGTGCTTCGGGTGAAATCTTATCGACCAAAGACATGCAATCACTGGATGTGGAGGGTGTTTGTTTTGCAGGTAATAAAGCATTTATCAGCGAGGAAACCTTGCAACGCATTCACGTGATGGATGCAACCACGATGACGGAGCTATATACAATTCCTCTTCATCATGGAGGCGGACGCAATCAAGGTGTGGAAGCCATTACATGGATTGCATCGGATCAAACTTTTTTGATGTCAACCGAGAAGAACCCTCAGTTCTTCATGGAATTTGATTCTTCGATGAATCTTCAGAAGACTTTTCAGATTGACGGAATAGATGAAGTAAGCGCAATGACATACTCCGAAAGTCATGTTTATGTGCTTAGCGATGAAGATGCAACACTGTATCGTTTGAATGAAGCAAGAAATGCTATTGAAAAGTCTTGGAAGCTGCCTGTTATCAACCCTGAGGGAGTATGCTATAAGGGCGATGGTGTTTGGCTAGTGGTGTCGGATGACGCAGCGCAATGGGTTGAACTAAAACTGATGAACTGATGAGATTGGGAATATTAATAGTGCTAGGAGTCGCCTTGTATACCAAAGTGAATGCGCAGTTCTCCATTTCCTCATACAATAAGAATTTACAGATTTCGGGGTATGTGGTGGGTTTCTACAATCAGCGATTCTATGATGCAGCCGAGACGAATCGTGATAAGAATCGATTCAATCTTGATTTCGCGGTTATTCGCTTTCAGGTTGCTAATGAAAGGCGCATCCGTTGTGAGCTTCAGGTGAATTTGCCGGCGATCTATTCAACCGATCCGACGGATGAATTCTTGATGCAAGCAACAGCTGAATATCGAAACAGGAAGAATAATTTTTACGTGCAGCTCGGCTATGATAAGCTTCCATTCAGCTGGGCCTCCATGTTGCCACAGAATGAGTCTGTATTTATGCAGAGAGCCGAAGCAGTGCGTGGTAAGACATTCAACCGCCGTGATATGGGTTTGACAGTAACGAAGGGCTTTTGGAACAAGCGTTTGAAAATGATTGGCGGAGTTTATACGGGTGAAGGCATCAACTCTATTACTGGCGACAACGACCCGAATGGCAAGTTACTTTATGCGGGTAGAATGGAGTTTGGTTTTCCTGCGCAATATCGCATAGAGGAAATCGACGACAATCAAACAGCAATTCCGCGCTGCCTCTTGGGTGTTGATGGCGCATATACAGAAAAGAGCGTAACCACAGGTGACGACTATCCCATCCTAACCGTTGATGGGAAGAAGAAGTCTTACAGTACCGACGCGACGGTTTCATGGAAGGGTTTTTCAGCGCATGCGGAATGGATTCAATTTCGAATTGAGCCGAACGACACAACCGTTTTACTCGGCAAGCCCACTGATTATTATTTGGCTCAAGGGGTAATCCTTGAGGGAGCTTATTACAGCAAGCGCCTAAAATCTACGCTCGCTCTGCGTTACGATGAGTTCAATCCAAATGATTTGGTATTGGGCGACAACAGGCAAACACTATCCTTTGCTTACAACTACTTGATAGACGGTATGAATAACGTTATTAAGGTACACTACTTCCATCGTTTGCAGGCAGAAAACGCATTGCAACCCTGGTCGGAAAATCAACTACGCATCGGCTGGCAAATTCGCTTTTAAAAAATTATATCATGCATAAACTCTTACTCTCTCTTGTCGCGGCTTGTTTTGCACTATCAGGCATCGCTCAATTTTATGTCATCAATGAAAGTTTTGATGCGGCAACGATACCTGCGTTGCCCGAAGGCTGGACCACAACAACCAATTATGAAATTGGCTTTAGAACAGAAGACTCGAACGCGTCGGATTATGGCGGCGCCAGTGGGTTGAATAATGCCGTTATCCGCAATACGGACAGCACAGGAGTGTATGTGTTTTATTCCCCTGTTTTTAGCACGTTGGGCTTGATAAATCTGCAAATGAGCTGGGCTTCAAGAGTGTCTAATAATTTCTTGACTCCCGGAAGTACAACGCCTTTGCTTGAGTGCAGTGCAAACGGCGGAGTTAGTTGGGCGCCTGTCACATTCACTGAAAATGCAAATAACAGCACTTGGGGTGTCGTGAACGACAGCGTTGCGATTGCTTTACCCGTTGAAACATTTGAGAATCCGTATGTTCAATTGCGCTGGACTGCAAGTATTGTAAATGATCCGAGTGGTACATACCGCATGGATGACGTAAAAGTGTGGGGCGATGCCAACCCAACGGTTACCGTTCGTATTCGTGTAAACATGTCGAACGAAATTGTTGCGGCGGATGGTGTTTTCATTGCGGGCAATTTTAATGGTTGGGATACAGGATCCAACACCATGAACTCTATTGGTGGTGGCATTTATGAATTTCAAACTGAAACCAATCACAACAGCGAAATACGGTTTAGATTTTACAATGGAGTTGTAAGCGAAATGGTGCCTGATAGTTGTGGAATGGATGATGGAAACGACACCGGTCTAGGGCGTTTCATTTCCGTAGGCACTGCAGATACAATCTATGGACCTGTGTGCTTTAATGAGTGTTCTAATTGTGTAATTATCCTTCCTGATAGCGCCTTGGTAACCTTGCGCGTCGACATGTCACAACAAATCGTGTCTGCAGGGGGAGTTTATGCGGTCGGTAATTTTTTCGGAGGCACTACCCAGGCTGAATTGATGATGGATGCTGGTTCGGGCATTTATGAGTATACTGCTTTGGTGGAAGAAGGCACTGAGTTGCGGTATTATTTCCGCAACGGAGAAGATCAAAGCAATGCGGAACTGGTGCCTGCTGCGTGTGGCATTTTAGATGCCTCGGGCCTCTATCTCCGCGAACTGTTTACAGGGGCTGAAGACACTGCTTTGGACGCTGTTTGCTATAGCGAGTGCGCTGCATGCATACAACCGTATGTAAACGAAACATTTTCTGACGACTTGCTTTTGTATCCGAATCCGACGAACAATCGAGTATGGATTTCATCCACCGAACGAATCAACGATGTTGCGCTTTATGATGGCACAGGTCGCTTAGTACTCAAGGAAAATAATTGTTCCACGAAGCACGAGATGAATTTGACTCACCTTCCTGAAGGCATCTACTACGTCGTAGCTACTCTGGAAAAGAAAACGATTACTCGAACCCTATTCGTAAATAATTAAATAGCGAATAATTAACGAAAGGCCCTTTTCCCCGCATAGAATTAACGATTAACTCACATAGAAAATTTTTGAATTAAAAGTGCAAGTTGATGTTTGCACCATCTTAAGAACCAACCCTAATCAAACTCTCATGAGAATTAACTTACAAACTTTTCGAATTTCAGTACTCAGTTTTGTGGCAAGCCTTCTTGCGCTTGCGACAGTAGCACAAAACTTCACAGCGGGCAATCTGGCGGTGGTCGTTGCGGCGGGCAATACTGTTAATAATACTACAGCGAGTGTTGTAGAGATAAATACGAGCAGTGCGAGTCAGGCGGCCATTACAACCACGGCCATTGATGGTACTACCGCACCCAATGCGATGCGTTTTTCGGGAAGCTCTACTTCAAACATGTATGTGTCAAATTCCAATGATGGCGGCTTGCTATGTTTTCCGGGCCATAATTCAACGAACACAACTTCCAATGCCAACACGCTCACGACTCAGGCGGTTGTAACGTTAAATTCTTCTCGCACGGTAAGTGTTACTGCGAACTACACATGTTCTGCTACCGGTCAACAGACACGTGGCGCTACAACACTCAACAATTCTGCATTTTTTATTGGTGTGCAAAACGGTTTATACACCAACGGATCTACTACTTTTTCTCCGGCCGGAAACTTCCGGGGTGTTAAGTCTTTTGGCGGCACGGTTTACGTAAACACGGCTATTACCCCCTTTATAGGAACTATTTCTGCTCCTTCCGGTGCAACTGTATCAGGGTTGCCATTTGCAGTAGCTCCCGGCAGTGCGCCTTCTGATTTTTTCCTTATCTCGTCCGGTTCAAATGGCTCCGCCTTCGATGTGCTTTATACAATAGCCAGTACTTCTGCAACAGCCGGAACAATCGCGAAGTATTCCCTGGTATCCGGTTCATGGGTGGCCAACGGAACGTATACTACGACCTTTGGCGGTTATACTCTTGCCGCAAAAAAATCGGGCACCGGAGCTGAGCTGTATGCTGTAACCGGAAACGGTGCAACCGCAGCGAACAGTGTCATCCGCTTAATTGATACGGCAGGACACAACACCACGTTGGCAATCACTACAGCAAGCAACATCACGCTGCATACAACGGCTGCAGGCACAACCATCAAGGGTATTGCATTTGCTCCTGTTGCTCCGAATTCAGTGGTAGCACTTTCATCGCCCTCTCAAGTTGGAGCTGCTGACTTGGCACAGGGTGCTGTAGACCAAGTAATCTCGAAGTTTCAAGTTGCAGTTACTAGCTCCAATGCGAGTTTCACATCATTGGCGTTTACAACGGCAGGCACATACAGTTCTTCTGATATTGTGAACTTCAAACTATACTACAACTCTACAGCAAATACCTATCCTTCGGGTGCAGTGCAAGTCGGTTCTACGCAGTCGTCAGTAGCAGCGGGCGGCACCGTTACCTTCTCGTCGCTGAGCACTTCCATCACGAGTGGAACAACAGGATATTTCTTTGTCACGGCAAGTGCGAGCGCTTCTGCAACTGCTGGTAATACCATTAACGTAGCTGCCAACCCGACGCTCACCTTCGGCAGCGGAACCCAGTCGGGGAGTATTGCTGCAGGGGGAACCCAAACAGTAATAGTAGCCGAACCCACCATTGTCATTTCAAACGGCACAGTAGCCGCAGCCAATGCCACTCAGAATAGCACGAATGTAGTTTTGTACAGAGCAGATGTTGCGGTAAGCGTAACCGGAACGAGTTTGAGCGGTGTAACATTTACTACTGCAGGCACATACAGTGCATCCGACTTGACTAATTTGAAACTTTGGTTTTCAACGAGCTCAACGTTCAGTGCGGGCACATCGACCTTGTTGAATACGAAAACCACAGGTCTTGGTGCAGGAAGCCAGGTGTTTGGAGCGGGAGGTCAGGCCTTCTCTTCAGGTGTGACCTCATATTTGTTTGTTACAGCCGATTTGAATTGCACCTCAACCATTGGCGCTACGGTTAATGTGGATGCAATTTCTTCGGCATCAAACTTTGTATTTGCAACTGGAACACCCAGCGGTTCAGGATTTACTGCAGGAGGTGCACAAACATTTACTGCCGGAGTATCGACTCCGGCCAACGTAACGGCTCAGGCTGGATATGGTAATGGTACTTCAGGGTCAATTTCGGTAAGTTGGACAGCCCCAACAGGATGTACAGATGAGATCATGATTGTTGCAGCAACAGCTACAAACACTGGTACGGTTTCCGGAAATGGCAGTGCTTATACAGCGAATGCAGCTTTCGGAACGGGTACGGCTTTGGGCAATGGATTCGTAGTTTTCAAAGGGTCTGCGGCCTCTTCACCGCAAGCCTTTACCGGATTTACGAATGGCACAACCTATTACTTCAAAATTTTCACGCGATACAACTCTACCTGGTCTGCAGGTGTTGAAGCGAATAGTGCATCATTCACA
>CAMBPD010000134.1 GCA_945869405.1 Chryseobacterium gleum
GCCCTACCCCACCGTGCACGCAAAGCGCACCACCACTCAAACCTGTTCTAGCGCCAATAGGAGTTACTGGAATTGAATTTTCATTGCAATAGCGTAAAACAGCGCTCACCTCTAACGCGCTAATTGGCTTCAAAACAACTTCCGGAGGATAGTGCAGGTCTTCCGTTTCATCGTGACCATATTCGGTGCGTGTTTCATTGTCGGAAAAAACACGCGAAGGATCGAGCATTGTTACAAATGCTTCAATATCTGCGGCTACAATTTGGTGGTAATTCATACTAACCTCGAAGTTTTAGAATAAGCTCTTCTAGCGTCAACGGGGTTTGATCTCCGGACTGCATGTGCTTGAGGGCAATCAAACCGTTCTGCATTTCTTCTTCGCCAACAACAGCTACGTATGGGATTTGCTTATCGTCGGCATACTTGAATTGCTTTTTCATCTTGGCGTTTTCCGGATAAATTTCAGCATTAATGCCTGCACTTCGCAGACTGCGTAATAGTTGCATACAGTGCTTCTCTTCCTTTTCCCCGAAATTGGTGAAAAGGACCTGGGTGCTTTGCATGGGGTCCGTTGGAAACAGGTTCAGCTCCGTCATTACATCGTAAATTCTATCGGCCCCGAAGGAAATACCTACGCCAGAAACACCCTTCAGCCCGAAGATTCCCGTGAGGTCGTCGTAACGTCCGCCGCCACAAATACTTCCCATGCTCACATGAAGAGCCTTAACCTCGAAGATTGCTCCCGTATAATAGTTAAGTCCGCGTGCGAGGGTAATATCCAATTCGAGATTGCAACTGTTCAAGCCTAGTTCGCTGGCGCGTTCTAGTACGAATCGTATTTCTTGTATACCGATTTTACCTGCATCCGAATTCACAAGGAGTTCACTCAATCTCTCTAGACGCTCCTCATTGGTTCCCGACAGGGTAAATAATCCTTGAATCGTTTCCACTGCACCATTTTCAAAGCCCCGTTCGAGCAATTCTTTGACAACCCCCTCCACTCCGACTTTATCCAATTTATCAATTGCGATGGTCATCTCCATCATTCGATGAGCCACGCCGGCAAGCTCTGCAATTCCTTGCAAGATTTTTCGATTATTGATTTTAATGACCGCCGGCACATGCAATGCAGTGAGGGCATCATCAAATATCTGAATCAGCTCTACTTCGTTGATAAGACTATCACTCCCTACTACATCCGCATCGCATTGGTAGAACTCTCGATAACGGCCCTTTTGGGGCCTATCGGCTCGCCAGACAGGTTGGATTTGATAGCGTTTGAATGGGAAGATGATTGAATGTTGATTCATTACGACGTAGCGCGCGAAGGGAACTGTTAGATCGTATCGCAGTGCTTTCTCGGCAATTCCTTTCGTAATAGAAGACAGTTCACGTTGACGCAGTGACTCTTCTGGAATTGATTTGAGGTAATCTCCGCTATCCAATATCCGGAAAATCAATTTATCGCCCTCCTCGCCATATTTTCCAGTAAGAGTTTCCACATTTTCCATGCTCGGTGTTTCAAGCGGCATGTATCCATATCGCTGAAATACGGTTCGGATGATGTTAAAAATATAATTGCGGCGCACCATCACCTGCGGTGAAAAATCGCGTGTGCCTTTCGGAATGGAGGGTTGAGACATAATAAGAAATTGAAGCGAAGGTAAATTAGAGGGCGACCGAATAGCGCAGGGTCAATGTGGAAATTATGCACCAAATACGAGAACACCTCTATCGTCACTGGCACTGATGAGCAAGCGACCTTGAATTATAATTCTATTTACCGAATACTTATGACCCCCGCTTGAAGAGTCCACTTTGCGCAATGCATCGAAGGTATTGGCATCCCACCATTTTATGGTTTTATCGCGGCTACAGCTCACAAACTGGTTGGCTTCTTCGTGGTAAACAATGTCATAAATTGTGGATTGGTGTGCAGCCAACTGCAGCACCTGCTCATAGTTTGTATTAGCGTTCCAACACCGAACTATTCCGTCTTTACCACCCGTCAGCAGCACTGGCTTAGATGGATGCCAAGCAACCGCTGTGCAGCCCTCCTTATGCGTTTGAATGGATTCAATGGTGGAATAGTCTTCAGCATTCAGCAGGTGCACTTCACCATGGTTATCTGCAATTGCTATACTGTTGCCATCGGTGTGAATTGCCATACGTCTCAACTTACCGTCAGAAAGTGGAATTGAACGTAAAACCTTTAATGTCTGCGCTTCTATAACGGTTAATACCCCATTCCCTCCTGCTGCCAAAATTCGGTTTCTCTTGGCATCAATTTTCAAATCGAAAATTCCATTTTTATCCAGAATCCAAGACTTTTGTTCTGCCATAGAGATGGTGTTAACCGCATGGAGCTTGCCGTCAATGCACCCAATAAAAAGAATCTTGCTCGACGGGTCAAAAGCAAGCGAATACACAGTGGCCTCCGTTTTCACTCCAAAAGGGTGTTGCGAGCCATCAAGCGCATTCCACAGAGCCACCACATTATCTCCACCTGCGGTGAACACAACATCATTTGAGACACCAGTGGCTAGCGCATAGACAGAAGCTTGGTGTGGGCCGAGTAGCATAGTCAAACGATGAAGGGAGAATAGAAAAGCCGTTAAATTCTGTAACCAATTACCTTCCTGGGGGTCTTCGTTTATGGAAGCGAGATGGTCGTTGAGCGTTATTCGATTTTGTATCCGCAGAAAAGTCGACTGCCGGGCCGAGAGCTTCCGGTAATGGAAACACCTCAATTGATTTCTCGATGAGCTTTTCGATTCGTCTAAAACTACGAACGTCATCGGCAGAGACTAATGTAACGGCCTCACCACTGCGCTGGGCGCGAGCTGTTCTGCCAATGCGGTGAACATAATCTTCCGCATCGCGCGGAATATCATAGTTGACCACCATATCTATACCGTCCACATCGATACCACGGCTGATAACGTCGGTGGCTACGAGCACATTAATCTGTTTATTTCGAAAGCGGCGCATCACATCCTCGCGTTGGTCTTGCTCCAAATCACTTGAAATACGGTCAGCTTTGATACCTGCTTGGACAAGCTTCTTGTGCAAGGTAGTTACAGCATGCTTGCGAGAGCAAAAAACAATGATGCACTGCTCTCTTCGCGACTCATCGCGGAGAATATGAATCATCAACGCTAATTTTTGCGAATCGTGCACCATGTAGACCCCTTGCTTCACTTTTTCGGAGGGTTTTGAAATTGCGATACTCACCTGCTCCGGTTCTTTCATGAAGGTTTTGGCCAACTGAGCGATACCCTGCGGCATGGTCGCCGAGAACATCAGTGTTTGGCGGTCTTCATTTACGCTGCGTATGATGCGAAGCAAATCAAGCTGAAATCCCATATCCAACATGCGATCTGCCTCATCGAGTATGAGGAAACGGAGTTTGGAAAAATCGACATGCCCAACGTTCAAGTGTGAGATGAGGCGTCCTGGGGTGGCGATGATTATGTCAACACCTTTGGTTATTGCGAGTTTTTCTTGGTAAAAATCTTGACCATCGCCGCCGCCATAGATTGCCACCGAGGAAGCACCTGTAAAGTAGGAATAGGCTTCAACTGCCTGATCGATTTGAAGCGCCAACTCGCGGGTAGGCACTACAATGAGAGCCTGGGTTCCACTATGCTCTGGCCTGTCCATGATCATGCTAAGGATAGGAAGCACGAATGCGGCCGTTTTACCCGTGCCCGTTTGAGCAATACCTATTAGATCTTTACCAGATAGGATGATAGGAATGCTCATTTCCTGTATAGGAGTGGCATTTTTATAATTCATCGAGAGTATGCCCTCGAGAAGCTGCTCTTGCAGTTTTAATTCAGTAAATTCCAATAGTTTGTTTCGTGTTGTGGCAGGTTAAAATGGCAGATCATCTCCCATGTCGGCTGCCGATGGTGGCATTGGAGGTGGCATTGGAGGACCTGGTTGCGAGGAAGACTCGGCACCCTGACCTTCAATTTTCCACGACACCAAGCTGTTATAGTATTTACCTTGATACTCACGTCCGCGAATATCAAAAAACACCTTGATGCGGTCTCCCGGATTATAGGAAGCAACAAGGTTTGCCTTTTCCTTTAATAGTTCAAATTGAACATCTTGGGGATATTGTTCTTCCGTAGTAATTACGAACTCACGCTTTGTGAACCCACTGGCGAACGCTTGCTCATCCCGAACCAATTTTACTTTTCCGATTAATTCCATAGATCATTAATTGTGTCGCGAAAATACTCACGAATGAAGAACAGACGCGCCGCCATTCGTTGAAAGTTACGAGCAACCGCGTCAAATCTTTGCGCTCACCAGGGAGGTTAGGCGCTAGGTCGGGGGTGTGTTTGGTATTACAATGCGAAAGGCCAGCCGTCTTACTTTTCAGCGTGGGAGACATGTCATTACATTTGCATGTGCTCTTCTCACAACGCAATACGCCGCGGTGGCTCGTTCTGTCTCTCGACATGGCTATATGCCTGTTTGCCTATGTGGCGGCCTTCCTTGTTCGCTTTGAGTTTTCTCTTCCATCCTCAGAGTTGGATTTAGCCAAAAAATTCTTACCGATTTTGTTGGCTATTCGTCTCATCAGTTTTTTATTGGGCAAAACCTACGCGGGTATCATTCGATTTACAAGTACCCAAGATACTATGCGCATCTTCACGGTGATCACAGCGGGCTCGCTCATTTTTGCAACGCTAAACGCTGCGCGATACTTGTTTTGGGACAAACTGTTCTTCATTCCCTACTCCATCGTTGTGTTGGAATATCTCGTTGCACTCTTCAGCATGATTGCGTTGAGGGTTGGTGTTAAGGCACTATACAACGAGCTCAAAAACCCTAGTAGAATAAACAAACGAGCGATTATTTATGGTGCAGGCGAAAGTGGCTTGATAACGAAACAGGCCATAGACCGCGACCCTCGAACAAAGATGGAGGTGATTGCCTTTATTGACGACAATCCGCACAAAAATGGTAAAACGCTTGACGGCAAGTCCATTTTCTCGCGAGAAAAACTCGATGAGTTGTATGGCTCGGAAAAAATTGACGAAGTAATTATTGCTATTCCTAGTCTAGACGCGAAGATGAAGGCCGATTTCATAGCGAAGGCTCTTCAAGCGGGTGTGCACGTTTCAAACATCCCTCCTATCAATCAATGGATTGGGGGGCAATTGAGTGCCAAACAAATACGTGATATTCGAATAGAGGAGTTATTGGGTCGCGACACTATTGAGCTGGAAAGCTCATCTATAAAAGCGCAAGTGACGGGTAAGATTGTGCTTGTAACAGGAGCAGCGGGAAGCATTGGCAGTGAGTTGGTTCGACAACTTTTGAGGTGTAAGGCAGGGAAGGTCATTATTTTAGACCAAGCCGAAACCCCCATTTTTCTCTTGGAAAATGAACTACTTGCTGCCGGGTATACCGGACATTTTGAGGTAGTAATAGGCGATGTATGCAATGCAGATCGTATGCGCCGAATGATGACTCATTTCCGTCCGCATATCGTGTACCATGCTGCAGCATACAAACATGTGCCCCTCATGGAGCATAACCCCAGTGTGGCGGTGCTTACCAATGTACAAGGCACTCGTATCATGGCCGATTTGGCTGAGGAATTCCAAGTAGAGACCTTCGTGCTCATTTCCACGGATAAGGCCGTAAATCCGACCAACGTGATGGGTGCCACTAAAAGGGTTGCAGAGATGTATGTGCAATCGAAGGACAAGCAAAGTCCTACCGCGTATGTAACGACCCGATTTGGAAATGTTCTTGGTTCGAATGGTTCGGTAATCCCCACCTTTCGCAAGCAAATAGAGAACGGCGAACCATTAACAGTGACACACCCCGATGTAACCCGTTTTTTCATGACGATACCAGAAGCATCTCGACTCGTGCTCGAGGCAGGTGCTATGAGCCAAGGCGGAGAAATATTTGCGTTTGATATGGGTGAAAGTGTAAAGGTTATTGATTTAGCCAAAAACATGATTCGCCTATCAGGCCTGGAGTTGGGACGTGATATTGAAATTAAAATCACCGGGTTACGTCCGGGCGAGAAATTATTTGAGGAAGTTCTGAATTCAGCAGAGGATACGGTTGCAACCCATCATCCAAAAATTTTGCGAGCGCGTGTTCGGGAATATGATTACGCTGAAATTAACCTTCAAGTAACCCAACTTGTTGCGTCATTCGACACACAAAACAACCTTGAAATAGTGAAGCGATTAAAGGGCCTAGTCCCCGAATACATCAGTCAGAACAGCGAATTCACAAGCCTGGATAGAAAAGACTAATTCGTGTAACAATGAATAATGTTACTTTTAACTCCACAAAACACGATGGACAACAACGAATACTTTGCCCACCCCACCGCGATTATCGACGAAGGATGTTCGGTAGGAAAGGGCACTAAAATTTGGCATTTCTCACACGTAATGCCCAACTGCAGCATCGGTGAGCGATGTAACATCGGACAAAACGTTGTAATATCACCCGGAGTCGTTCTAGGGTGTAACGTCAAGATTCAAAACAACGTTTCTATATACACCGGGGTCACTTGCGACGATGATGTTTTCCTTGGACCTTCGATGGTATTTACCAATGTAATTAATCCGAGGAGTGCTATAAATCGAAAGAGCGAATACGCCAAGACCCATGTGGGAAAAGGCGCAACCATAGGCGCAAATGCGACCATTGTTTGTGGCCACGACATAGGAGCCTATGCCTTCATAGGTGCAGGCGCGGTGGTAACGAAGAACATTCCGGCCTATAGCCTTTGGGTAGGAAATCCGGCGCGTCAGCGCGGATGGATGAGCGAACATGGACACCAACTCAATTTTAACGAAGCGGGTGTTGCGATTTGTCCAGAGTCAGCAGAGCGTTATGAATTAAAGAACGGAGAAGTATCAAGAGCTAAAGAATAGCCCATCGATGGGTCGTGAAAATTGAATTAGATAAATTTGAGCACATAAGATGAGTAAAGTGAAATTTGCAGTTGTTGGGCAGGGGCACATTGGGAAGCGTCATGCAGAAATGGTGCGCAGAAACGATTCATGTGAGTTGGTGGCCGTATGCGATGTGCAAGGGAAAGAGAGCTTGGGCTTGACCGATTTGGACGTTCCTCTTTATACTGATCACAAGACAATGCTGGAAGCGCATCCAGAGATACAGGTAATCACTATCTGCTCTCCAAATGGTTTTCATGCCGAGCACGCCATGGCTGCGCTCGAGTCTGGCAAACATGTAGTGTGCGAAAAGCCCATGGCACTTCACAAGCAGGACTGTGAATCCATCATATACAAGGCATTGCAGATGCATCGTCAAGTATTTTGTGTAATGCAGAATCGTTTCTCACCACCTTCGGAGTGGCTCAAGAAAATAGTTTCAGAAAAAATAATGGGCGATGTATACATGGTTCAGCTTAACTGCTACTGGAATCGCGACGACCGATACTACAAAAAAGGCAGTTGGAAAGGGAATCAACAGCTCGATGGCGGCACACTCTTCACACAGTTTTCCCATTTCATCGACATCATGTATTGGCTCTTCGGAGACATAACTGAAATACAAGCCAAATTCGACGACTTTAACCACTCGAACACCACCGAGTTTGAAGATAGTGGGTTTGTCAATTTTCGTTTTATCAATGGAGGTATGG
>CAMBPD010000135.1 GCA_945869405.1 Chryseobacterium gleum
ACGACATTCCCCAAAACCTATACGATCAATTTGCTCCCATTAGTGGTGAGCGTCTGAACACAGGGATAACACGATATACCGCTGGTTTCTTTTTAGAGTTTAATGGCGCCAAGCAAGTAAAACAAGATATACGCGCCATGGGTTACAACGATGCATTCATCGTAGCCTACCGCGATGGCAAGCGTATTCCACTATACGAAGCTGCCGCTATCACGGATGGTCCAGAATTGGCGGCTTCTATAAAGGCCGCGTTCGATAAGGCAAGCACAGCAAGCGCTGCACAAAACACTGTCATACAATCGTCTGGGAATGATGCTGCGAATACTTCGTCGTTACCTGTGGAAGCAGCTACTTCAGCGGCTTCCAATGCTTCGAACACCGCAGCCTCTGTGCCAGCACAAAAGGCATCAGCCAACAACACCAACACAGATAAAACGACAACCGTTGCACCCGAATTGAACGTAGATGCCGAGGTTGCGGCTGAGCTAAACCGCAAGCCAGCCACACGATCGATCAAAGAAATTGAGGCCGCAGCAGCACAGCCTAAGAAGACTGACTATTACAAAGCAGATCAAGAGCAAACGGCTCCTGCTCAGCAGGTGGAAGTAATTGATGGATTGTTCTTTACCGTGCAGGTTGGAGTGTACAGCAAGCCTGTAGCCGCGTCATTGCTACAAAATGTAAATCCGTTGAACTCAGAATTGACCGAAACCAATAAGATTCGTTATACTTCCGGGCAGTTCAACAACATGAACGACGCGGTAGCGAAGCGAGATGAGGTGCGTAAGGCAGGAATTGCAGACGCATTCGTGACCGCATACTACAACGGAAAGCGCATCACGCTAAGCGAAGCTGATTTACTCTTGAAGGAGAAAGGAACAGGGATCTTAGCCAAATAAAAAAACTCAGGCTATTAGCAGCTGCTCGATTGAGCAGCTGCTTTTTTTTTCGCCCACATCAGCTAGTTTGTTAAAAGTGTATCATCAAAAAATAATGAGCAAAGCAACTTTATATTTGCAGCGTTGAATTCAGTTCTATCCAAAATATCGTGTGGCGTTCGCATAACAGTTAATTCTCGTTTTGAGGACAACCTCAGTTGTGCTTCTGAAGACAGCTTCGTTTTTTCGTATCACATTACGATAGAAAATCAAAACGAGTATCCTGTGAAACTCCTTCGCAGACATTGGTTCATTTTTGATTCACAAGGTATAAAACGCGAGGTGGAAGGCGCAGGAGTAGTTGGTGAAACGCCTATTATCATGCCCGGCGAGTTTTTCAGTTACAGCAGCGCTTGCGATTTAAGTTCTACCCGAGGGTCTATGCGTGGCTTCTACACCATGCAACGATTTGGAACAGAAGAACTGTTGGAGGTTAATGTTCCCCACTTCAATTTGGAAGTCCCCTATTCACTTTCTTAGCGGTATTCAAGCAAGTGCTTCAACCGAGCCAATTCAGATTGAAAGTAAGGTTCTTGAACTGCATGGAATATGAAATCCTTTTCGGCTTTGGTCAAATGCCAACTGAGCGAGATCTGTGTTTCCTTGCTTTGTTCTAATTGAAACTGAACTACATCCACGGGCACATCCACCGACGATTGCAAAAACGTCATGGCTTCATCACCCATATAATCCTGGTTTCGCAGCAGATTAGTGTAAATGCCTCCAACTGGGGCAAAAAACGTCGTGAAGAGCGACGTTGAATTTTCACCCAAGTCTTTGTCGCGCGGCAAATCTCGCACCTGCACAACCACTACTCCACTGGTGTTTTCTTCTATCCAATGCCTCAACGAGAAGATGAATTGACAGGTTGTCTTCCAACCAAAATTATCGCGAATACCAGCATCAAACACCTCCATTGGCGGCTCACATGGCAACAGCGTCGTGGGTGTAATGTAGGGGAATGCGGCATTCATGCGCAGTGCACTTGAGAATCGTAAGTTCAAAGCATCGTTGCCTTCAAACATGCGTAAAAACTCCACATCCTCATTGATGGTTTCAACGGCACGATTGGCTGGTTGTCGCACGCACATGAAGCTGTAGGGCTGCGAACCGATGAGCAGCCGCCGTCCATCGTGAACAATAGTCGGCGTGAGTATCATCAACGGAATCACACCTTGTTGCTCAAGGGATGTATACTCACCCAGGCGTTTCTCAAATGCGTCGGACGTATTGCGTGCAAGTTGCTCCTCCAAAGCGGTAGCCCTGTCTTTAGAGTAGCTATAGTTGCCATCATGAATTTTTCGATAACGGATAAACCAATCGTTGGTAGTTGCAGCTAGAATTACAGGATTAAGCAGGTCTAGGGCCATACAATCGGCATAGCGCGAATCATATATATCGACTCTTCCCGATTGCGCCTGAAGCATCAATTCTCGCAAGTAGGCCGCGCCGACCATACCTCCGGAGGCCCCCGTCATAAGAGCCGCATGCTTTAGCAACTTACCACCACACACACTATCGGCATAGGGTATGGCGCGCATTGTCCAGTAGGCCGAACGGGTGCCGCCGCCGCTGTGATTTAGAAGTACCAGCTTCGGCTTGCGGCCTAGTGGTGCGTCCAATGAGATCATCCGACGCTCCAAGATTCCCTGCGTGTTTAGCAAATCACTGGCGACGCGAGCACTATCGAATGCCAACTGTGAGGGATCGTATGAAGCGGGCGCGGCCTCATAATTCAACCCATAAGCCTTGGTTGGGTTGCGAAACCAATTGAGTTGAAGGTGTGCCGCATTGAGAAAGACGAGAAATAGTACAATCAGCGTGAAGGTCCAGCCGCGCAGCCACGAGTGCAATGCGCTAATGCCCATCACAACCATGGTCAGAAATAGAAGAACGCTAGCAGCAGCGGGCAGTATAAACATCTCGACAGACGAAACCGCACCCAAGAACAAAAACGAAAGCACAATGAGCAGCTCAAATCGTGAGGCATTGACGTGATTTTGAGCAAGCACCTTCTGCAATACCTCTTTGCTGTAGTGCCTCCCATCGCGAGCTGGAGCTATGCGCACATAGGAAGTCATGTAGCTGTCTACACGCCACTTTTGTCCGATTAATCGACGACTCAGCCAATTGAGGGGTTGGTGAAATGTAGACTGAACTACCGGCTCATCGGAGTCGTTGTCGGGGTTTTCGAAGTACCGACCAAAGGCAGAGGCATCCTTGTTTGTGTAGAGGAAATAGAAATACGATAACGATTGGAAGAGGGTAAAAGCGATCAAGAACGCAACCAAATTGATCACTACCTCCCAAATTCCAATTAACTCATGCCGCAATTGAAACGAGGCACTTTGAAACAAGAAGGTGATTAAAAAAATACCGGGAAGCAAAGAGTTATTGATGCAAAACTTGTGAAAAGGCTTATTCAGCGTAGCGATAACCGGAAAGCGATAACCGTGCATGATGTAGGTGTACAGGTTGAATCCACTGATAAATCCACCGACTGAAAAGCCCAACATGGCGAAGGAAAACGGACCTGTTCTCCCCAGGTATTCGGGCACAAGAAACAGCTGTGGAATGCCTAACCCCTGCCCTACGTTTCCGGCAACAACGGCGAAGAGCAGCAACCACATTGCGAGCAAAAAATGGTTCTTTTTCAGATGCAGTAAGAGCAACTGAAATGGAAAAAAGTAGCGCCATGGGAGGCGACGTCGATGCATGGCTTAAAGGTAAGGAACAATAAGAACTCGGGAAAAACAGGCAAACAACAGTAGTGACATAAATCACTGCTGTCCTCGTTCGCGCTCGCGGCGGAGGTCTTTCTCCTTTACATCGGCTCGTTTGTCGCCAATATTTTTTCCCTTGGCCAATGCGATTTTGAGTTTGGCGTATCCCTTTTCGCTAATAAAAAGCAAGGTTGGAACGATGGTGATACCCGCGTCTTTGAGCTTTCGATCAATCTTGCGCAGTTCAATTCGGTTGAGTAACAACTTGCGCTCGTTGCGTTCCTTGTGTTTGCTGTAACCTGCATTGGAATAGGGACCAATGTACATATTGATGACGAACAACTCGCCGTTGCGCATTTTGCAATAAGCGTCTCCGATGTTGGCGTTGGATGCGCGAAGACTCTTTATTTCCGAGCCACACAATACGATACCCGCTGTATACTCTTCTAGCAAGAAGTAGCGAAACAGCGCTTTTTTATTTTGGATTTCAATGGCCATTGCGGGGTGTAAATTTAGGTGAATACTCGCAAGGGAAAAGTGAAACAGTGAAGTTGTGCCACAATGAAACAGTTGGGATCAAAATCAAATACGATTGCCTTTGCTCGTGTTTCAATTCACCCGCTGCAAGCAAACCATGTTCGAAGAATGCACACTTCGTGCACCACAAAAGGAGGAATGGAGAAATAATCCATGGCTTACGAATGTGCATGACGGACCGACTCTCCTCTTTTCAACACAAATGAATCGTTCGCTCCCCGGTAACGAATCCTAGCGCATGTTCAACAACCTCGTTATCAGGGTCGACTTCACAGTTATGAACACTCAACACACAAAGTGCGTGTGTACAACTTTACCCCACGTGAAACCGTGAAACGCTTTGTTCCACTATACTTTCGTATCGTTCCACGGCGATAACGCTTCGCGTGAAACACAAAAAGAAACATATACAACTGATAGAATATGGGTAAAATTATTACCATCGCCAATCAAAAAGGCGGCGTAGGAAAAACAACCACGGCAATCAATTTGGCTGCGGCCTTGGGTGTTTTGGAATACAAAACACTTTTAGTCGATGCGGATCCGCAAGCCAATGCCACAAGCGGCGTGGGTGTAGATCCGAAGTCAATAAAAGCGGGCATTTACGAATGCTTGGTAAACGATATTCACCCGAAAGACCTTGTATTGAATACCGAGAACCCTAACTTATTTCTCATTCCTGCGCATATCGACTTGGTGGGGGCCGAAATCGAGCTCATCAACGCTCCCAACCGAGAGTACATGATGCGCAACGCACTAAATAAGCTGCGCGATGAATACGACTTTATCATTGTAGACAGTTCGCCATCACTCGGTCTGGTAACAGTGAACGCACTAACGGCGAGCGATGCGGTAATCATTCCGGTACAATGCGAATACTTTGCCTTGGAAGGGTTGGGCAAGTTGCTCAACACCGTTAAAATAGTGCAGCAGAAACTCAACACAGACCTCACTATTGAAGGCATATTACTCACGATGTACGACTCACGTTTACGACTGAGTAACCAAGTTGTGGAAGAGGTAAAGATGCACTTCCAGGAAATGGTGTTCGACACGATCATTCATCGCAACACGACATTGGGCGAGGCGCCTAGCTTTGGACAAACCATCATCATGCACGACGCTAGCTGCAAAGGCTCGGTGAACTATCTGAACTTGGCGCGTGAAGTGCTGCAGAAGAACTCCATGACCAAAATGAGCAACGAAGAGAAATTCATCAATATCGAAAATGGCTAAAAAACCAGCATTGGGTCGCGGATTAAGCGCCCTACTAGAAAACGCATCACGAACAGTGAGAGATGGCCATGCGGCGGGCTCTTCAGATGAGACAGCTGTTGCTGATTTGCCAGAGGTGATGCGCGCGGTTGAGGTTGGGAATGTGGCAGGACCTATTTCGGTATTGCGCATCGCTCAGATAGAAGCCAACCCTTTTCAACCCCGTCAAGAGTTTGACCCAAAGGCGCTTAGCGAACTGTCGCAGAGCATCAAGGAGTTGGGTCTTATACAACCCATAACTGTTCGCAAAGTTTCAGCGCAGAAATTTCAGATCATCAGCGGTGAAAGGCGTTTCCGCGCCTCACAAATGGCCGGACTCGATGAGGTTCCTGTGTATGTGCGCACGGCCAACGACCAAAACATGCTCGAGTTGGCGCTGGTAGAGAACATTCAACGCGAAAACCTCAATGCAATCGAAGTAGCCATCAGCTACAAGCGACTCATGCAAGAATGTAGTCTCTCATCTGAGAAGTTGGCCGAGCGTGTGGGTAAAGACCGCACCACGGTAACGAATTATGTTCGTCTGCTCAAGCTTCCGCCCGAAATCCAAATAGGCATTATCGAGAAGCGCATTTCCATGGGCCATGCACGTGCCCTCATCAACTGCGAGCCTGAAGCGAAGCAGCTGAAAATCTATAAGCTCATCCTAGAGAAAGACTTAAGTGTGCGCAAAGTAGAAGAGCTCGCCAAGGAAGACGATGCTCCGAAGCTCTTCAAAACGGAGAAAATTGTTTTGCCTTTAGAATTTCAAAAAATGCAGGCCGACTTGCGTTTGCGCTTTGGAAAGAAAGCCAAGCTATCGCGCAACGAACATGGCATAGGCAAGCTCGAGATTCCTTTCGCCACCGACGATGACTTGGTGAGGATTGTGGATATGCTGGAGCTATAATGTTTTTTTTTAACCTCAGAGCCGCAGAGAGGGGACGATACGTTCGCTGTCTGCGGCTTTTCGATTACCGCACGACGATAACATGCCCGTTGTATTCTCTTTCCTCGCCGTTTTTAAGTTCAACCTCTAGATTCCAGATGTAAGAACCCGGTGACACGAAATGTTCACCGTCGCGCACATCGCCCAGCCAGGGCTCATCATAATCGTTGGTGCGGAAAAGTACCTCACCCCAACGGTCGGTAATCCAGAATTTATAACGAGAAATCAGTTCCTTCCCTCCCATTTCCGGGCGGAAGACATCGTTAATCCTGTCACCGTCGGGAGTGAATGAGTTGGGTACATAGACTGTTAGGTAATCAGACACGAAAACACTTTTCGTAATATCGTCGGTGCAGCCGTATTGGTTGTAGGCCGTGAGCGTTACAGCATGGTAGTAAGCATTGTTGAATGAGTGGGCCACAATGGCACCATAATCTTCCGAACCGTCGTTGAAATCCCAATGGAAGTATGAACCTCCGAAACCGGTTTCCTCGAAGGTCATTTGAGGGTCCAGTATATTCACCTCTTCGGGAGCGAAAATAAAATCGGC
Source organism: Chryseobacterium gleum (assembly GCA_945869405.1). Taxonomy (GTDB): domain Bacteria; phylum Bacteroidota; class Bacteroidia; order Flavobacteriales_D; family Sanyastnellaceae; genus JAIBBG01. The sequence continues at coordinate 6,952 of CAMBPD010000135.1, forward strand.
CACAGGCACTGGGTACACCAGGATAGGATCTTCGATGGTGAGTGTGTCGGTGCAGTTGTTTTCCGTAGTGCCCACAAGCATTACATCGTATGAACCCGGGTTGGTGTATTCATGCACGATATCTTGCAAGGTAGCCTGCGTGCCGTCATCAAACAACCAGGTGTAGGTATTGTTGCCGGTGGAGAGGTTGTCGAACTGCACCATCAGCGGGTCGCAACCATCGTTGAGATCGAAGGTGAAGTCGAGCGTGGGTAATGGATATGAATTGAAAACCTGCTGAGAAGTATCCGTGCAACCATACTGATTGGTAGCAATCAAATCGATGTCATAAGCCCCAAGGTCATTGATTGGGAACGAAGTATTGGTTTGCTCTGTCCAATTTTGTCCGTTAAATATCCATTGGTATGCACCACCGCCTTCTGTGGTATTTGTGGTAGCCAGTTCATAGGGGAAGTAACAGGTATAGGGATCGGCCATCTCAAAGTCGCAAATGGGCTGTGGCAGTAACAGGATATTCTGCGATGTCGACGAGGTGCATGTCTGCATGTATTGAATATCGGCCGCAGTAACTTCGAGCGTTACTGTATAATAAACAAGCTCACCCGTTTGGTTTGTGTAAATATGACACGGTGAAAAGTCATTATCCACATTCAC
>CAMBPD010000136.1 GCA_945869405.1 Chryseobacterium gleum
CTTCTTTGTCAATTTGTGGTCCTTGTCCGCCATGTGGTTTCAATAGGTCGATTGGAGGAAACGTATAGCGTGAAAGGTCCAAGCGTGGGTCGAAGGGCCCCAGGGCTTCAATACTTCGTTGAATTTCGTCGTTGCTCAACTCTTCTTCGCCTTCATTAACTTCAACTGAGAAGTCTTCACCTACCTGGATGGTGGTGGAACTGGCGCCTTGCGTTCGTTCTACAAATAAGGGCTCTTCTTCGAATGGTTCTGCATCTTCCGGTTCGAGTTCAAGGGAGAGTGTTTTTTCGTCAGAAATATTTTTAGCCTCGAATTTCTCGAGATCTTCTTCGTCCGTATCCGGTTCCTCTTCGAACACGATTTGGTTGTCTACCCATGGCGCCTCGGGCTCGATGATAGGTGCTCTCACCTCGATTGTCGTTTGTGCAGGTGGTGTCGAAATTTCATTGCGAACTGCGGTGGGAGCAGCTGCCATTATTGGCTTTACATCATCTTCATCTTCATCATCTTCATCTTTTGGATTCGACTTTAGCAGATCACTCCACCACTCACTGAATCGAACCCAGGCGGCTTCTACGTGATGGTTGAAATTGAATATTAAAAACGCCCCAAGGGTAAAGAGTATGAGCATAAGTGTGCCCCACCACCCCAAAGTAAATGTGCACCATAGGGTAGCCAAATGCCCGAATCCACCAACTAGATTGGGGTTGCAGCTTATTTCAATCGTGCGCTCAAGACCCTCTACACGTTCGTGAAACATGAATCCGATGGTCAATGGAAAGAAAAACATTGCCAATACAGAGAGTCTAACGGTTTTCCAGAATGGCAGCACATCACGGCCCCACCAGATACGCCAACCCAAAACGAACAGAATGAGTGGCAAGAATAGCGCTCCGACACCGAAGTATTTATTCATGAAAAACCAGGCAACGTGAGCGCCGATTTTACCCATCCAATTGGTGTATAGTTCTTTTGAATTGACCTGCTCAGGGCTTTCACCAAGCACAAGTCGCAGATCGTGATCACCGTTGAACAAGAACGAGATGCAAGCGAGAAGAGAAAAGGCACTGAAGAGGACTAGGAAAATACCAGCGATTTTTTGCACACGAGGGTCGCCTAAAAACGCCATCAGTTGAGCCCATTTACCAGTGCCTCCTGATTTTGTCTTTCGTTTGCTATCTGAAGGGGCTTCTGCTGCTTCGTTCTCGGCGGTGTTTTTACTTGTGTTTCTAGCCACTGTGCAATTTAGTTAGTAGGGTGTAGCATGCGCAAAGGCGCAACTAGCCTTACCTTCAAATGTATTTCTGCGGAGGTTGTGTGTTTTGACCGTGTGTATGGCTTTTCAACAGGTGAATGTTGGATTGAATTTTCTAGTTTAATGAAGGATATTCTCGCTTTAATTGGGTAATCCAATGTTTTTCAATATCTTGCCGTACGGTTTTGTGCTTTTAATGTATTTTGACGATTGGAATATCGGATTGAGAAGCTAAAAAAACATTACCTATTTACTTGTTAACCCAAAAAAACGGTGTACATTCGCCGCCCTGTTCAAGAATCTAAGATAATGGCAAAGAAAGGAAATCGAGTTCAAGTGATAATGGAGTGCACAGAGCACAAAGAGTCAGGCATGCCTGGCACTAGCCGCTATATCACTACCAAGAATCGCAAAAACACTCCAGAACGATTGGAAAAGAAAAAGTACAATCCGATTCTGAAGAAAATGACTGTACACAAAGAAATCAAATAATCATTAAGCCATGGCTAAGAAGGTAGTTGCAACACTGCAAACCGGTAGTGGTAAGAACCACACGAAGGTTATCAAAATGGTGAAGTCACCTAAATCAGGGGCTTACTCCTTTAAGGAAGAGATTGTGCATAACGACAATGTTCAGACTTGGTTCACCAAGGTCTAAGCAAGTGGTCATAAACGCATAGAAAGACTTTTCTCTTCCGGGGAAAGTCTTTTTTATTTTACCCCATTTTGCACACATGAATTTCTTTAAACGATTATTCTCTTCCGAGAAAAAGGAAAGCCTCGATCAAGGGTTGGAAAAAACACGCACTGGTTTTTTTTCCAAACTCGCAAAAATTATCGTTGGGAAAAGCCAAGTCGATGAAGAGGTTCTTGATAATTTGGAGGAAATGCTCATCAGCAGCGACGTGGGTGTAGAAACGACATTGAAAATTATTCGGAGTATCGAGGATCGGGTAAAACGGGACAAGTTCATGAATACCTCTGAACTTAACGGAATTCTCAGACAAGAAATTTCTGGTCTACTAAAGGGGCACGAGGGCGAAAACGGCGAGGAGGTTTACATCCCCGCCATGAAGGGTCCCTACGTAATTATGGTTGTTGGGGTGAATGGTGTCGGCAAGACAACTACCATCGGCAAACTCGCCAACCAGTTGAAGGGTCAAGGTAAGAAGGTGATGCTCGGGGCTGCCGACACTTTCCGTGCGGCAGCTGTAGATCAATTGAAAGTATGGAGCGAGCGTGCCGGTGTGCCAATAGTTTCACAAGGCATGGGCTCCGACCCTGCGAGCGTGGCTTTCGATACATTACAGAGCGCAGTGGCTCAGCAAATGGATGTGGTACTCATCGACACCGCTGGTCGTTTACACAACAAAGTCGGCCTCATGAACGAGCTCACGAAGATAAAACGCGTCATGCAAAAGGTTACTCCCGATGCACCCCATGAAATTTTGTTGGTGCTCGACGGTTCTACGGGTCAGAATGCATTTGAGCAAGCGAAACAGTTCACCGCTGCAACCGAGGTAAACGCATTGGCAATCACGAAAATTGATGGCACTGCTAAGGGCGGTGTCGTAATTGGTATCAGTGATCAATTTAGTATACCCGTGAAGTACATAGGGGTAGGCGAGAAAATCGGAGACCTACAGGTGTTCAATCGAAATGATTTCGTTGACTCCTTGTTTAAATCTGCTGATGAACAGAATTAGAGAGGCTTAGGAGCGAATAATTTTGATTTCCAGTTCAAGCATTTCTTGAAACGACTCTGCAGCATCGAGCAGAAATTCATCTTCGTCTTCTACATCCCAGGAGATAGTCCATTTTTTTCCGTTGTCAACGCCCTGCTTTATGCGTTGCATCATCAAGAGTATCCCTTTCATGCTTGCCGAGTTGAAATAGGGCAGATGGAATTGAAACTCTACTGCTTCTATAAGTTTCGATTCGTTGAGAGTTATCCATTGGGCCGCATCGTTGTAGAATTCTACGGCATTCACTAAAGTCGACATGCCTTCTACCTTGAAGAGGTTACTTTCATCATCGAAAACGATCGAAGGACTGCTCTTTTTTGCAGGGCAAAGGTTGGTAATCATGGCTTATCTTTCTTTTGCAATGGTGTTTGTATCCGACTCGTACATAAAAAAGTTTTGTCGGGCTGTTGTCGAATTTGAATATCAATAGACAAAGCCCCTTTTCGCAGTATTTGCAGGAGCCCCAGACCTGCCCCGCCTTTTGCTCCCATATGCTCACTATTTATTTGCACTTGGAACGCTTCCTTGCGCTGTTGATCGTCCATAGTATGGAGTTGCCGCGCATGGTCTTTTAACCGGATAGCATCACTTTCGATGGCTTGGTTTTCCAGTTCAAAGGTCAACGTTTCCTTTTCAATGGTCCATGTGAAGGATGCTCGATTGTCGATGCTGTAGCGCATGCCATTATCGAGTAGCTCGAGGGCAAAGCTGCACATCTTTCGAATGTCTTTTCGAGGGCCTAAGTTGCGGTAGAGTACCCCAGAAAGCAGGTCGATGAAATCTACGATTCCACCTTCATCAATCTTCCCATAATACCGCAGTGCATTGTCTATCATATTGCTACTCGTTTTCAGTTTGTTGGCTTCTGTGTGCAGATGGCCTTGGTTCAAGTGGTCGGTTGTACGGCAGATATGTTGAAAGGTTGCGCACTGTGTGCTGCCGAATGCGGCAATCGTTGTTTCTTTGCACTTACATGAAAACAAAAACGCTGCAAAAAAACAAAGTGAACGTAGTAACCCTGGGCTGCGCTAAAAACATCTTCGATAGTGAGGTCATGATGGCACAGCTGAAGGCAAATGCATTTCATGTAGAGCATGAGTCTGACGAACGAGATGCTGAAATTGTAATTATCAATACGTGCGGTTTCATTGACAATGCCAAGGAAGAAAGCATCAATACCATATTGGCATGGGCCAAAGAAAAGGAAAAGGGAAACGTGCAGAAGCTTTACGTTACAGGTTGTCTGTCGGAAAGATATAAGCCCGAATTGGAGAAAGATATTCCTGAGGTAGATGCGTTCTTCGGTACTCGTGAGTTACCGCGTTTACTCAAAACATTGAAAGCCGATTATAAGCACGAGCTTGTGGGGGAGCGCCTCCTAACCACGCCGGCCCACTATGCGTACTTCAAGATTTCTGAGGGCTGCGATCGTCCGTGTTCTTTTTGTGCTATTCCGCTCATGCGCGGAAAGCATCTCAGCACGCCAGTAGAACAACTGGTGACGAGTGCTAAAAAACTGGCTGCCGGCGGCACGAAAGAACTCATTCTCATTGCACAAGATCTCACGTATTATGGTCTTGATCTCAACAAGCAACGTGGCTTGGCAGATCTAGTGCGTCGCTTGAGTGATGTGGAGGGAATAGATTGGATACGCTTGCAGTATGCATTTCCTTCCGGGTTTCCCATGGACGTGCTCGATGTGATGAACGAACGGAGCAACGTGTGTAAATACCTTGATATGCCGCTGCAGCACGGGACAACGAAAATGCTTCAAGCTATGCGACGCGGAATCACACGGGAAAAGACAGATGCACTCATTGCCGATATACGAAATCGGGTTCCCGATATAGCGCTGCGCACAACATTGATCGCAGGATTTCCAGGCGAGACACAATCGGATTTTGATGAAATGCTTCACTGGGTGGAACAGACGAAATTCGATCGTTTGGGTATCTTCACCTATTCACACGAAGAGAACACGCATGCGTTCGGAATGAAGGACGACGTTGCTGCCAAGACAAAGAGAAAACGTGCCGATGCAATAATGGAGGCGCAGTCGCATATTTCCCACGAATTGAATCAACGCTTCGTGGGTAAGGAAATGAATGTGCTAATCGATAAAGTTGAAGGCGACACATACATTGGTCGCACAGAGTTCGACTCGCCAGAGGTAGACAATGAAGTGATTATTCCAACTGCAGCTGGTTATTTACGCGTTGGAGATTTTGCTCAGGTGCGCATCCTTTCGGCTGAGCATTATGACTTGCATGCTCAACCTGTTGACGCAACAAATCATTCTTAAAGAGGATGGACGCACAATGGACGCACAGCAGTGTGTGATGGACGCGCAATGGACGCACAGCAGTGTGTGATGGACGCGCAATGGACGCACAGCAGTGTGTGATGGACGCACAATGGACGCACAGCAGTGTTGGATGGACGCGCAATGGACGCACAGCAGCGTTGGATGGGCAAGGGTGGACGCACAGCAGTGCGTCCCTACGGTTTCACAATTTCACTAATCACTAAAAAATATGAATTTCACAATCGGATCCAAACTAACTCATCCCACCTACGGTGAAGGCGTCGTATTCGGAATGGATGACCACAAGTATCGTATTTACTTCCGCGAGCACGGCGAAAAGGAACTGGGAAAAGCGTTTGACGGCTATACACTACTCGAGTCTGGCCAAATAACGGCAACTGCGGTTGATTTGGAAGATGTAGTCGTTGCCGTGAAAAATGTTTTTGACATGTACTACGAGGTAACAGACATCGTAGAGCTTGCCGATAAATGGGATGGTGGAATCATGTTGATTCAATCCAAAGATTCTTCACTAAAGCCTAAAGAGGTGCCGATTGATAGTTTCTTTCACAAGATTGTCATGTTACGCGATCGCTTGCGTGTGCTTGAACAGAAAATCAATGCGCACGGTAAATTGTCGGAGTCAGATAAAATAGAAATGCAGCAGTATATCACACGCGTTTACGGATCACTCACCACGTTCAATGTTCTTTTCAAATCAAAGAATGATTGGTTTGTGGGTGAGAATTCTAAGGGCGGCGACGAATAGTCTGTAAACGTTGCCTTTTTCCATGGTGTTCGCTGTAGTACTTGTCGAACTGACCTATGTCGTAGCTTTTTGATTTCCTTGGGAGTGTTTTTCTTCTGTCTTTCTCATGGGCTCGCGTTACTTTGCGGCATGATATCGACGCTGCAATTGCCGGTAATGGAAACCTTCTATACGGTACAGGGGGAAGGTGCTTATGCCGGGGCGCCCGCATATTTTATCCGACTCGCTGGTTGTGATGTAGGGTGTGTGTGGTGCGATGTGAAGGAAAGTTGGGATGCAGAAAAGCATCCTCTGCAATCGGTTGAGAGCTTGACGGAAGGCGTGATTCAATCGGGCGCTCCAATTTGTGTTATCACTGGTGGCGAACCAACCATGCACAACCTGTCGGAACTCACACAGCTATTGCAAGCCCAAGGCATTCGAACACACTTGGAAACTTCTGGCACGCAGCCGCTCACGGGTGAATGGGACTGGATAACGTTTTCCCCTAAAAAATTTAAGGCTCCATTGGAAGAATATCATCGTGTTGCCCATGAACTGAAGATTATCATCAACCACAAAAGCGATTTGGAATGGGGGCAGGCACACGCTGATCGCATGAATGCAGGCGCCATGCTCTACATGCAGCCGGAGTGGGACAAGCGAGAGGTTACGCAAGGGCTCATTCTCGATTACATACGCACGAAAACCAATTGGCGTATTTCCGTGCAAACCCATAAATACTTGGGTGTAGATTAACTCACTCCTCGACGTAAAGGGCAATCTTTCTGAACCCATTCGCATCAATGCTGCCTCTAAACATGCCCGCAGTTGTGAAGGGCATGGCGATGTTTCCTTGCTTATCTCATGCAATGCAACCACCGCGACCTTTTATCTCTTTCAGTTTAACGAGTATCACCGTGTCGCACGCCTGCTGAAGTGCGACGCAAGAGTATCGCATGCTGGAGGCAATTTCAAGCAAATTAGAACAAACCTTGGCTATGATAATACCTATTCTTGCGGCTGAGATTTTGGCTTAATCACCGAGAACATTCGAGAAACATTGAACCCAAACTGGATATCACCTTCCCGCCAATCGCCGGTTGTCTCTGTGATAAATCCTTTTTCATTCATCGGTTTACTGTTGGTGAAATGAAGCTGGAATACGTGCCCACCCGTTTCAATATCGAAGCCCAACGACAATGAATTTTTGTAGATAGGATCCAATTGATCACCAGGAACTACAACCCATTCTGCATTGAAAGAAGTGCGTTTTGTGAGCTTGTAGCGCCCACCAAAACCAATGGCGTAGATATCATTGTTTTGAGTCGA
>CAMBPD010000137.1 GCA_945869405.1 Chryseobacterium gleum
CTGAATCCAAAGGGAAGACCTCGACGAGCAAGGACGATTCTGGCAAAATGGTAATTGGAACCACCACAAGTTTGACCATCGATGATGCCACACTCGGAAAAATTACGGCACTTACAGGAGAAATCCGCACGAAATACAGCGCTCTCTAACCCCACCCAAATAACGCAGCGAATATGAAACTCTTCAAAATACTTCTTCCCCTTTTGTTGCTGATGCCATTGGTATCGGATGCACAATGTAGAGCATTCACTAAAAACCAATGCCTACCGCAATTGGACGGTTATGTTCAAAATGACAATTACAATTCAGCCATGCTGATTCCTGGCGACGATGCTGAGTTGCTTCTCACCTTCTATGGTGGAAAAGAATACCGTTTAGTTGTTTGTGCTCACCCGATTTTGGGCACAGTAGACTATGAAATAACGGATACGAATGGTGATTCCATTTACCGCGGGAACACGGGAACAGGAAACAGCTTCGACTTCAAAATGGTAAACACACAGCAACTCATAGTAAAACTTCATGTGCCCGAACAAAAATCGGCTGTATCAGTTCACGAAGGTTGTGTATCTGTGCTGGTTGGTTCGAAAGAAGCCAACTAAATTATTTTTCCTCGCTTAAACTGGAAATAAGCACGATGCCGGGGGGCTTGGGTCCTCCGGCATTTTGCGTTCTTTTTTGCCCTGAAGTATAACGCCATGAATCCGAGGATAAATAATCGCCACGAATGCGCGAATGAGAGTGGAGACACGAATGCGCGAATAATAACACGCCACGAATGCACGAATGAGAGCGGGGACGCGAATGCGAATAGAGAGGGCTAATCTTTGTGAAATCTTGGTAGGTACTGCTACGTGCAGACGTACGACCTTTAGCAATGTTTTCTGAGGGTATGTAATCTCTGGATTGTCTTATTTTCGTTACGGTTAAATAATTCTACTTGCAGGTGCGTTCGATTGTGCTTTTTTGGTGTTTTTTTTCGCTCGCGCTTGCGGGTTTTGCTACCCACAACAGGGCTGGTGAAATCACCTATGAGCACGTTGGCGGTTTCACTTATCGTGTGCGAATAACCACTTACACGAAGCAAAGCGCAATAGCGGATCGTAATTCTTTAAAAATTCGCTGGGGCGATGAGGGGCCCAACGTTGGTGAGTCGGCACTAGACAGCCTATTTCGAACAAACCAGACGATGAATGTTGGCATCGACGTAAAGCGCAGCGAATACACAGGCCTGCATACTTACAGCGGCGCAGGTACTTTTGTTATCTCTGTTGAAGACCCCAACCGGAATGCAGGAGTCTTAAACATAAACAACGGTGACCCGGGAACACCCGAGGCGGAAAAAACATCAACCTCGGTGATGGCCGTTTTTTCTATTCGATCGGTGTTGGTGATTAGGCCCGGAAATGGGGGCCACAACAACTCCATAAAGTTCCTCAACGCACCCATTCAAGACGCCTGCATTTACCAGCCTTGGATTCACAACCCCGTTGCATACGACTCTCTTGAGGGCGACCAATTAGTGTTTTCGTTAGTGTCGTGCCTGGGGCTGAATGCGGAACCGCTCGATGCGTGGGAGTCACCCACAGATTATACCGATGATCCCAACGATGTGTTTACCATAAATGCGGAAAATGGGGATTTACTTTGGAATACACCGCTTGTAGCGGGTGAATACAATGTGGCATTTGAGGTCAAGGAGTACAGACAAGGCGTATTCGTAGGGTCTGTTCAACGCGACATGCAGATAACGGTGGTTACCTGCGCCAATGTTGCGCCCGTGATTGCCGAGCTGCCAGACTATTGCATCGGTGCCGGAGAGTTGTTGCAGTTTCAGCTAGCGTATACCGATGCAAATGCAAGTGCTTTTCTTGTGGATGTTGATGCGCTTGGCGGCCCCATGACAGACGTTGAGCATGTAGCTTTTTACGACGATGTTTCGCGCTTCTTTACTTGGAATCCACAATGTGCCGAGGTACGATTGGAGCCTTACTACGTATCCTTTTTGGCGACCGACCAAGGAAATATACCGCTTACCGATGTTGAAACAGTGGGTATTCAAGTAGTAGCACCCGCCGTTGAAAACCCCACGGCAGAAGCAGTAGGAAATCAAATGAACCTAGACTGGAACCTTTCGCCGTGCTACAGCGCATTCGATACCGGCGAGCTTGATGATGTGCGTTATCTCGTTTACCGTCGCAATGGCTTGTTTGGGTTTGAACCTGATAATTGTGAACTTGGAGTGCCTGATTACACCGGCTACACGTTCATTGGCGAGTCTCAAGGCGCGGGAAATAATGCATATACAGATACTACCGTGTTCTACGGTGGTGTGTATTGCTACATGGTCGTCACGGTGTGGCCCGATGGAGCCCTAAGTTATGCCAGCGAGGAGTTTTGCGACACTATTAACAAGGAAGTGCCTGTGCTCACCAAGGTTAGTATTGGACTGACAAGTGTAACGGCAGGTATTGACACCGTGCATTGGTCGAAACCTTCCGACCTCGATACAACGCTGTTTCCGGGGCCGTATGTATACAGGCTTTTTTATTCCAACGAAGGCAACAACGTAGATAGCCTGATTTTCACTACCGATTCATTTACCTCGCTCGAAGCCGGAGACACCACCTTCGTTCATGAAGACATCAACACTGCTTCACTTGCGCATCGTTACAGAGTGGAAATCGCTTCATTGTCGATTGACTTGGATGCTACTTCTGCCATTGCGGCTTCCCTGTTTTTGCAGTTGACTCCGGGTGACAATCAAATGGCGCTCAACATGGGCGCGTCAGTACCCTGGACGAATTACGCTTTCCGCATTTTTAGAAAAGATCCCGAAGCAACGGAATTTATTGAAATTGATACAGCCTACACTGTAAGCTATGTCGATACGGGTCTTGTAAATAATCAGTCCTATTGCTACAAAGTACTGGCTCTCGGTTCGTATTTCGCCGCTGATGTGCCCGACCCACTTTACAATTGGAGTCAAGAAGTATGCGCGTTGCCTTATGATCAGACCCCACCTTGTGCGCCAGTCCTTTCCGTGGTGGATGATTGCATTGCTGCAACCAATACATTCAGTTGGAGCAACAAAGACGGATGTGCGGATGATATAGAGGGTTATGCTGTCTATTACGCTCCTACTCTATCCGACACGCTCACGCTGCTCACAACACTTTATGGCAGTGATGATACCACATTTGTTTTCGATGGAGTTGAAAGAAACACTCCGGCTAGTATCGCAGGCTGTTATGCTGTTGCGGCATTCGACTCGTTGAACCTTTGGCCCGATGGTAATTTCTATCGCAACTTGAGCAATTACTCGAACATTCTTTGCATTGACAATTGTCCGGAGTATTCCCTTCCCAACATATTCTCGCCCAACGGCGACAACTTGAACGATGTATTCGCGCCGTTCCCCTACCGATACGTAGATCGCATAGCAATGACGGTATACAATCGCTGGGGTGAACCTGTGTTTGAAACAGAAGATCCTGCAATACAATGGGATGGGAAACACAAAGACTCAGGAAAGGCATGTGTTGATGGAGCATATTACTTCGTCATTCGCGTCGACTTCATTCGCTTGGCTGGCATTGAGTCGAGGTCTTTCAGCGGCAACCTACGTATAATCGATGGCGACTCTTCGCCTCAAAATAATTAAGCATGTTTTCAGGAATAGTTGAAGCTACGGGCACGGTAGTTCGAATTGAACAAGATCGTTCTAATGTGCATTTCACCCTTTCTGCTCCGTTCGCGGGTGAACTTACCATCGATCAAAGCGTTGCCCACAATGGCGTTTGCCTTACAGTAGTTGCTTTGTACGAAGGTGAATACCGTGTGACCGCTATTGCTGAGACACTTGAGCGTTCGAACTTAGGCGAATGGAGAATTGGCGCACAGGTGAACTTAGAGCGCTGCCTCCGACTATCCGATCGCGTCGATGGCCATATGGTACAAGGCCATGTCGATACAACCGCCACATGTGTAGCAGCCGAAGAAGCAGAAGGTTCTTGGAAATACACATTCAATTACGATCACAAACCCGAGTGGACCACCGTGCCCAAGGGAAGTATATGTGTCAATGGTGTGAGCTTAACTGTTGTTGACTCCGAGAAGGGGCGGTTCTCTGTTTGCATCATTCCCTACACCTATGAGCACACAAACTTCAACAGCCTGGCCTCTGGACAGCGAGTGAATATTGAATTTGACATCATTGGTAAATATGTTATGCGGTACATGAATATTAATAACTTATAACACCGCTGACGTTTGGCCGCAGACATGCAGCCATACCTTCGCACTAGATTCACTACTGCATGATTTTCGCGCTTCAATTATTACTGAGCTTGTCTATACTCATCATTTTACATGAGGGGGGCCACTTCATTCCAGCAAAACTTTTCAAGACAAGAGTAGAAAAATTCTACCTCTTCTTTGACCCCTATTTTTCTGTGCTAAAGAAGAAAATCGGTGACACGGAATACGGCATTGGGTGGCTTCCATTAGGTGGCTATGTGAAAATTTCGGGCATGGTGGACGAGAGCATGGACAAAGAGCAGATGGCAAAGCCTGCCGAGCCTTGGGAATTTCGCGCTAAACCGGCTTGGCAGCGCCTCATCATCATGATAGGAGGCGTAGTCGTAAATGTGATTGTAGGTGTCGTTATCTATAGTGTTATTCTTTTCAACTTCGGCAAGGAAGTAGTCCCTTCTGAAAGTGCATCCTATGGCGTGCATTGCAACCCTCTTATGTATCAATACGGTTTCCGTGACGGTGACAAAATTGTCGCTCTCGACGGCGTGAAAACCGATAATTTCCAGGACATCAACAAACGAATGATTCTCGATGACCCTAAAGAGGTAACCATCGACAGACTAGGGGAGCAGATGACGATTTCGCTACCCAACGATTTCGGGCAATTATTGGTAGATAGTGGCATAAAGAGTGGGGCATTCAGCTTACGCATCCCATTTGTGATCGACTCTGTTGTGCCCGGAAACCCGGCCTTTCATGCAGGTCTAATGCCCGGCGATAGTATTGTTGGTGTGAACGGATTGTATAGCCCCTACTTTCAAGAAATCGCCAAAGAGTTGCGCAACAACAAAAACAAGATAGTTCGTATGCACGTTTTTCGCGACGGTTCCACCTTGTCCGTTCCGGTTGATGTGACAGAGGAGGGTAGAATTGGTGTTGCGCCCAAATCGCTGCAAAACTACATTCACATCGACACGTTGCGCTACAGTTTAGCCCAGGCTATACCCGGAGGGTTTCATGAGGCTTGGGAAACGGTAACTGATTACTCCAGTCAATTGCGTTTTCTTTTCTCGAAAGCCGGAGCAAAGCAAGTGGGGGGCTTCGTGACATTTGCCAAGCTCTTCCCTAATGAATGGGATTGGTGGGCATTCTGGGAGCGTACCGCCTTTATCTCACTGGTGCTCGCGTTCATGAACATCCTTCCCATACCCGCACTCGATGGGGGGCATGTGATGTTTTTGCTCTGGGAAATAATCACAGGAAAAGCGGTGAGCCAAAAAGTGCTAGAACGCTCACAAATCGCAGGAATGATCTTACTTCTTGGATTGATGCTCTACGGAAATGGAATGGATATCTTCCGAATCGTTACAGGCTCCTGATAAGCCTGCGGCAAGAACCGGTTTTTCGGTATGTACCGTAACTTTGGTTGTGTGCTGGTTAACTCAGTCGCTTTTCTGCGGTGCTCAGCACATTGTTTGGAGCACACCTACTCGCAATGAGCGCGCTATCGAGCGAGTGCGAGCAGTGCTAATCAAAGACACCATTTTGCACGTGATTGAGGAGCGCGAAGATCACGTCTTGCGTTGGGTACATTATGGAATGAAATCCCTGCAAATCGTTCGCTCCACTGACATAATGCCCGTGGCAGACGACTATACGCTGGAGTATTTTTTCATTCTAAACGATACACTTCATACGCTTAGCAGCGTTTGGAATGGAGAGGAAGATTGCACAGAGATTATTGTGCAGCGCTACGATTTACTTGGCAAGGCCTGCAGCAGCCCAATCATGGTGCACAAGCGACAGGAGACAAGTGAGCCAAGGCGGAGCGGACTTCAATGTGCGCTATCGCCGGACAGTGCGCTTACCTTGCTGTATTTTGATTCCGAAATCGAACGCAGGCAGAGCGAAGGCATCCACTTTAAGTTATTCGACGCGCACTGGCAACTGGAATGGGAAAAGGAACTGCGCTTGCCAGCCTCACCCGAGGTACTTCAAGTGCATCACTTCTTGCTCGATAACCAAGGTGGTGTTTATATGATGAGCGGAAGAAATCCAAACAAAGCGTCTGCCGATTGGCAGCGGCCAAAGGGCGGTCAATATGTGGTGTATTACTTCAACTTCGTTCTAAATAAACTGAAGCAATACGATATCAGTTTAAAAGACAAGCAGGTGATTTCAGTTGGGTTTGCATTGAATGGAGAGCAAGAAGTAATCATTGCAGGTTATTACTCAAATAATTTTCAAAACAACACATCAGGAACCTTGCTCTTCATGCTAGGCGCCAACGGTGGCTCAATACGCACAGCTTCCTACACTCCTTTCAACGGATCATTTTTAAAGGAAATGAGTGGCAAAGAAAAAGGCGTGCTTGAGAATTTTTACCTCGATCATTTGCACCTAACGGAAAAAGGGTCCATCGTACTTGTTGGGGAGCAGTATTACACTAGTCGCTACGTTTCCACAGACCCCACAACGGGCAGGCAAGTGGTAGAATACCGTTACAATTTTGATGATGTAATGGTATGCTTGATGGACAGCGCCGCCAAGCATCTTTGGAATCGGCGTGTGGCGAAGCGACAGTTTACCTCAACCATGCTCGACCCAAACTTTTCCTATTCTTTTGCGGCTGATTCATTGGGTGTTGCTCTCACCTTCAACGATGACGCTTCGAACAATCCGGATGAGCCCTTAAAATCGATAACTGAGGCCGAAGAATGGACAGGAGGCAAGAATAGTGTTACTACGCGAGTAGAGCTGGATTATTCCGGTGGAGTTCAGCGTAAGGCGCTTATCGACAACAGCAAAGAAAGATTGTTGCTCAATCCGTTAATGGTACCATCCAGTATAAACCATCGCCTATTATTAGGCTTTGATGACAAACGAACCTATAAGTTTTGCCGAATTCGTTGATGTTTTTTTGATAGCGTCTTACTATATTTGCACCCCTAATTGACGGATTAGGCGCATTGCCTAGGTGGCGGAATTGGTAGACGCGCACGACTCAAAATCGTGTGTCTTCGGGCATGTGGGTTCGATTCCCACCCTGGGTACTCAAATAATAATGCCGTTAAGGCAGTTCATTAACCAAAAAACACCGTTTACACTTAAACCATC
>CAMBPD010000138.1 GCA_945869405.1 Chryseobacterium gleum
ATCTCTTCGAGCACGAACTGATGGAGAGCCACTTCATTTTCGCATTCAAGTATTTCTTGCTCTGCGTTGATGCCTGAGCTCACTATAAGATCTGCTTCAGAAGTGATATCGGTAAGTTTGTTTTGTCGCTTGAACGTTTCTACCTCGCCCTCCACTTCGGTAAGTTCATTGGTAATGAACTGTATGCGCTCGTTGATAAAGTTTGCTGTGTTGCGACTGATTTGGTTTTTGTCGTCAATGGCATGTTTGTTATGAATCGCGATTAACGCGTTGAGCACGGCTACTGAACGATCGTGCAGCGCATCGCGAAAAAGAAGCTTGAGTACACTTGCATCTTTGTTGACTGCCGTGATTTTTAAATTTTCCAACAACTCAATGGCAAGCTTTTCGGGCGATACAATTTCAGTAGTGAAGTTGTGATTGAGGTGTGAATCGTTGAAGTGTGAAGTGGTGCGGAAACAGCCGTAGCCAAACTCAAATCTTAGAGTGTCGCCGAAGCGATGTTGTGACGATTCCCCGGTGAGAGCATTGGTCAGATCGTATTCCTCTTGCGATCGAGGCAACAGGTTCCATTTGAACTCTTGTGAAGAATCGGGGAGATCGGGCGTAATGAGTTGGAGTTGGATAGGAGTGCTTTCATAGCGCTCGTGCCTAATGGGACGTCCGAAAGTATAGTACCGTACATTCAAGTCTAATTCTGCGATTACCTCCATCATCAGTGAACGCGATCGCAAGATTTCAATTTCGTTGTCCAGATTTTGGTTGGCCGATAGAATGCCTAAATCCTCGAATGCAGAAAGCTCATCGCGAAGCGATGACTTTCCATTTTTGTCGTCTTTAATCAGCACAGTTGCAGTAGCCTCATACATGGGCACGGTGTAACGAACGTAAACGAATGCTAACCCGATGCAGATGGTAAGTGAGAGCAAGAACCAACGCCAATAGCCTGCGTATTTAAAAACTATTTCACCCAAGGAAGGCGACGACTCATTCAAAATCTCAGGTTGATTTTCCATAGCTGTTAGTTGAAAATAAGAATGAGAGTCGTGAGCATGAGGGATAGACTTGAAAGCACAATGGCTGTATTGGAAGCATTGACCAATGACGAATTACGCTTTGCTCGATTGGGTTCAACATATACAACGTCGTTTTGTTGGAGGTAGAAAACGGGTGAAGCAAAAAGACTTTCCTGTGTGAGATTTACCCGGTATTCTTTCCTCTTTCCGTCTTCATCACGAATGACAAGAACGTTTTCTCGCACTCCTGTAATCAGCAGATCTCCGGCAACTCCCAACGACTCTAGAAGGGTTATCCGTTCGTTGGGAATGGTAAAGGTTCCTGGGTTTTTCACATCGCCCAATACCGTTATGCGAAAATTCAGAATGCGCATGGAAATGGTCGGATTGACAATGTAGGATGAGAGTTGTTGCTTTATACTTTCAATTGCTTCTGTGCGTGTAAGTCCGGCGATTTTTATGGATCCTATTACAGGGAATTCAATTGTACCATTCGCATCCACTAAATAGCCAGGGGGCGTGGGAGCTCCTTGGGCATAGCCACCATAGAGGTTGTTACCAATGGCTAGAGGCATGTTAAAAAGTGCTGTCGACTTTTCATCGTTGGCCATCACCAAAATTGAGAGTAAATCGTCGGGCTTGATCGTTGGGTTGTACGAGGAATTCGTAGCAAACTCAGTGGGCGCCCCTTGAAAGTAGATAATGTCTTTCTTGGTGTTGCATGCGCAAAGGATAAGCATCGAAGCGCATAAAACGATTCCTGCTAGTAGTCTTAAACGAAAAGAATGCATGGGATAAAAATACGTTAGAATGTGCTTGAGAATGCGCTAGGCGCTGCGCTTGCGTTTTACCACGATATTGAATAGGGCACTGAAAAAAAAGCGAGTGTCTGTGAAATAAGGACTGCGTTTTTTTTCGATGAGATATTCTTCTTCGGCTTTCAATACTTCCTCAACAGATGGTTTACGGTTGAGAGATACATAGGGTGGTATGCAGCCTGGCTTATGCTCGCTGCGCAATACTTGCAAATGCTTTGGGATGTCCTGGAAATAGCGAGGGCTTACCGGACGCACGCCAACTAGCTTCATGTCGCCTTTCAGCACGTTGATTAATTGGGGCAGTTCATCTAGCCAATAACGCCGCATGATTTTGCCCCATGGCGTGAGGCGGAAGTCATCTGCCGGCTTTCCGCTCTCGGCATATCCGTTCAGTTTTAACACGTAGTCTTGCAGGTATTCCGAATAAGGGTGCATGGTTCGGAATTTAAGCACGTTGAAAATTCGGCCTCCTTTTCCGATTCTGCGCATCTTAAAGAGTGGACCATAGCTGGCATTTTTATCGTAGGCAGGTGCCTTTACTTTTTTGGCAGCAAACCAAATAATGCCTTCGATAGATTCGTGCGATATTATTTCAAAGCCACAGCAAACTAATCGGCCCAACATCTCTGCTTTCGATAGCAGGCGACCTTTACCGCCGGTAATTGCGAAATAGAGTTGCTTTAAGACAGGCACTTTGGGGAAGATGCGCAGGAAAATGAATTCTGAGCTTATCCAGGCGTATTTCAACACAGGCACTTTGTAGAAAGAGATGCGGTTACGACGAGCACGATACGTTTCGAAAGAGCCTATAAACAGCTGCCCTTCTTCCATGGACTCGTTCACTTGTTCAAGCAACTTGTTGATGCGCCGCACATCGTTCATCGGGGTTTCCGTGAAAAGTGAAACGCACGGACTGATTAAAGAAAAGTCGGTTTCCCAGTCGCACTTTCGGAAGTAGAACGTTTGCCTTTGATGCTCAGTGAGCAAAATGGACAACCGTTCCTCCAAAGCCGGAGAGTGTTCCGATTTCAGTCGTGTGTTTAAATGTGTATGGAAAAACGCTGAGCCTTCCATGGTTAGATTAGGTGAGCAAAGGTATGCATCCTGCGTTAAACAAAACAGCCAAAGTTTTTAGTTCAATAGTGTTAGTTGCTGTGGTTTTTTCCTTGCTGTTCAATTGTATTTTGGCTGTCTCTAACGCAGTTGTTGTTTAAATGCATAAAAGCGCATGCTGAAGAAGATCGCGTATTTCCTGTTGCCGCTCAATGTATTGATTGATACGTTGCTGCTGTTTTCAGAGCAGCTGTCTTGGTTGCCGTTGTTGCGTGCGTTTGTTTTGTTGCTATTGGTAGTTTACACATTAGTAAGATTTTCAGGCAAGCACACCCAGTACTCGTTCATACTTGTTTTTGTGTTTTACTGTTTGGCCCAGCTTTTTTATGTGTCTGACTTCGCGAAATCCGCTGTGATTACCTTGAAGATATGCATTCCGATTGCATCCTTTGCCGTTGGATTTCATTTGTTCAATACGCTCAGGGAAATAAAAAAGTTGAGTATATCCATCGTTTGGGTTTACCTCATTCTCGGAGCCAATTTCATTCTGAGTCAACGTTTTCAGCTGGGGCAATCGGTGTATTCAGACAAATCCAATTTTCGAGTAGGTAATCTGGATGATGCATGGAATGTTTTTACATACGCTGTACTTCTGGCGCCCTTGGTTGTTGGTTTCGTAAAAAGCAATCGGTTTTTACGCCTTGCCGCTATCGTCGGCGCTATTGGAAACGCAATGCTTGTGTTTGTGTCTATTAAACGCATTGCCGTAATTGGATTGATTACCGGCAATCTCACTCGCATGTTCTTCGTGCCGAAAAACCTGAGTTGGTTTCGTTCGGCGATTTTGATCGCATTTGCTGCGGGTTGCTCTTTTCTACTCGTTGAGGATATTGTAATGGAACGGTTGGAATTGCGCAGCAATCGATTTGAAAGTGGTTCGATAGAGCGTGAGGGCAGATATCTGGAAAGTTATTATGTGTGGGATGAGGTGACGTCATTTGATGATCCTGCCAAGAGTCTGCTGGGACTTGAAGGATTTAACTCAGTGGGCAATTATGCCGATGGAGCATTTGGCGAACGCAATCTGCATGTTGACTTTAACCTAATCGTCAACACCATCGGCCTTGTAGGACTGTTTCTGTATTTTTTACTGTTTTACCAGTTATTTCGCTCCATGATGCGAGTGAGAAACAACTTGCGCATGTTTGCTAAAGAGCGAATTCTCCTGCTCTCAACCTTCTGGATGTTGTTGGTAAATCAATTCATTACTTCAACGGCCGGCCAGATGTATCACGTAAGTTATCGGCTGATCGTCTTTGTTTTTTTAGGAGCCATCTTAGGCAACTTCGTAAACCAACAGCAGAGTAAAGAGTATGTGGCTGAATTGATACCCGGCCGGTGAAGATAGAATGAGAGAAAAATGAAAGTACTAATAGATATCGGACATCCTGCACACGTGCATTACTTTAAGAATGTTATGAAGACGATGTCGGCAGAGGGGCATCGGTTTGTTGTTATATCGCGTGACAAGGAAGTGAGTCAGCAATTGTTGAATGCTTATGGAATTCCATACTTCTCAAGAGGGAAGGGCGCTACTTCTCGCATCGGCAAATTGCTTTACATGCTGTATGCAGATTGTTTGATTCTGTCTGTTGCGTTGCGCTTTAAGCCGGATGTTTTTTTGAGTGTGGTTTCCCCCTATGCAAGTCAGGTGAGTTGGCTTCTTCGAAAGCCTCACATAGCGCTCGATGATACTGAACACGCTACACTGGCTAGAAAATTCTATCTCCCATTTACGCACAAGGTAATTACTCCTTTTTGCTTCAATCTGGATTTAGGACCTAAGCAGGTTCGCATGAATTCTTTTTTGGAATTATTTTATCTGCATCCGAAGCACACAACAGAAAGTACATCCGTTCGCAAAAAATTGGGTTTGAATTCCGATGAGCGCTTCGCATTTCTCCGTTTTGTTTCCTGGGGCGCCTCGCACGATTATGGTGTCAAGGGAATCGATTACGAAACAACGATGCGGTTAGTTGACAAACTGAATCCTTCTCATAAAATATTCATCTCAGCTGAAGGTGCGTTGCCCGAAAACCTGGAGCACCTGCGCATCAAAGTGCCTCCCCATGAAATACATGGTGTATTGGCCGAGGCTGATCTGTATGTTGGTGAGGGCGCTACCATGGCTTCTGAATGCGCAATGCTGGGAACTCCTGCGATCTATATCAATAAGCTTGAAGTTACCAATGTCAATGAAGAAAGCAAGCATTTGTCGATTGTACACGCTCGCAATGCATCCGAATTATTGGTGGAATTAGAAAAGATGCTTTCAGATGACAATCGCAAAAAACATGCACTCGAAAAGTTGGCATCTTACATACAAAAGCTGGATGATCCGAATCCGTTTTTAATCGAGCAGATTAAACTGGCGTATAAGAAAAAGGCCTCTTGATTAAGTAATTGAAATATTCAGCGTACGCTTTATAAAATGTCGTGAGGCTAGAAAGGCAATAACATTGTTGGTTGCGTATGCGATAATAGCTCCCATTATGCCAAACCTCCAGGTAAAGATGAGGCTACATGTGGCTGATGCGATGATGATTAGGGCAGTTCGAAGTATGTTTTCATTCAATTTATTCGTCATAATCAGCATAGAACCCGACCATGAAACGAGTGAGAAAACATAGGCTCCTAGAACTGAAATCAGAAACAGGTTGTAAGTGCTATTGAATTCGTGTTTGATAAACAGGGTCACAATCGGATAGACTATAAGGAGTGCAATCAGTTGCAGACTCACTACGATTCGATTCATGCGGCGTATGGAGTACATGCGCGACTTCAGCTCGTCGATTTTTCCGGTTGCCCATGTTTTTGATATGATCGGGCTGAAGTTCTGCATCATGATACCCGGGAAGATGTAGAGCGTTTTAGCGAAGTAGACAATAAAACTGTAAATTCCTGTTTCTGCGTTGGTCAGGAAATAACCAATCAAAATGACATCTAATGAGGCATTCAGCACGCTTATTATTTCAGCGACATAGCTTTTTAATCCGAATTTCAAGTTTTCTGAAGTTGAGGAAAAATCGGGCTTTATCCTCAGCAAAGGCAAGAGCGCAATAAAGTTCATCAGGAATACAAGACCTTCTGATACAGGAAAGCACCATAGAAAAAAATGGAGTGGAGCATTTTGAATTTGACAGCAGCATACCCATACAATCATGACAACCCAGCGAACGATACGCTGTATGGCGAATCTCTTTTGATTACGAAGACCGCTATAATACGCTCCGATATTTTTATTGAGATTAAAGAAAGGCAGCGCAAACATGGGGATGTAAACAACTTCTGCGAGTTCCGGAGAGCTTAAGATTTGAGGTATGAATAAGGATGCCGATATTACAATCAAGCTAAGTGATGCAGATATAGCCCCCGTAAGAATCAGGCTGGTAAGCAGCATGTTTTGCTGCTGCTTTTTCGATTTTGAACCATCAGAAATTTCTTTCGTGATTTGATTGTTCAAGCCGAAGGCAAATAAAGTGGATAGAATGCTATATAATGCAAGAGACTGGTTGAAGATGCCCAAGTATTCTGCGCCATTTCCCCTTCCAATAATTAGGTTGATTCCAAGGCCGGAAGCCATCAGAACAGCCTGAGCCGCAATAAGCCAAATTGTGTCTTTTGCAAACCGTGTCTTTACTATTTCTTGAATCGAGCTTAAATACATGAGACCAACTTCATAATTGTTTTATGAATTTTGAAGCAATTTGCTGAATTGTGCATCGCTATCTATCCAGGATCTGAACCAAAGCTCAAGATTAATCCACTTCCAAATTTCTTGTCCGATATTAATTTCCTTTTTAATGTGCCTTTCAAATGCAGCTCTTGCCTTCGAAGAGTCTATGAAACCACGAGCAGCAAATGAGCTTGAGTTCAGGATTTCGAGGGTGTACGACTTCAGAGGCTCTTCTCTAAACCAATCATTGTCGGGGGTTGCAAATCCAATTTTGTCTTTACGATTTGAAATGATTTCGGGTAAGATTCCCTGCATTGCATCGCGAAGAATACGTTTCGTTTGCCCATTGGATATAATTTGTTCGCCTTTCAGTGAAAGAGTTCTTTCTACTAATCGATGATCAAGAAATGGTACTCTTGATTCAATTGAATGTGCCATGGAATTGAGGTCACCCCATTTGAGCAAGTGTTCAAGTTTGTATTCGAAGTGGGCTATTAAACATTCATTAAGGCTCTTGGAGTCGAAAATTCTCTGCGAAACAGTATCATGATTTTTAAATCGACGGGCAAAATTGCGT
>CAMBPD010000139.1 GCA_945869405.1 Chryseobacterium gleum
CATAGAGGCCCCCCGAATACTCGAGCGCGTATTTGTTGTGCGGGAGAACGGCTCTGCCTCGAGCATAGACACACTTAGTGAATCGAACGTGCTACCCTGTCAGAGTTACAATCATCCGTACCTATTTGGCGCCATCGATTCCCGCTCACAACAATTGGTAGCGTGCAGCAATTCACCATCGACACTACTTAGTCGGTCGTTTCCAGATTTTCTCGAACTATCGACTGCGTTCCCTCCCACCAATGAGGTGCTCACGGCATTCTATCACGACAAGAATGGCCACCGTTTTTTTTGGGGATCGCAAACTGGGACAATTTGGAAGACCGACCTATACGGCACACAAACTTTTGCCTCACTTGGCCAAGGTGCCAAGGTGATCGCTATGGGTTCCAGTCCATCGAACCTCATTGTGATAACTGAAAACGCGAATAACAACGAGCGGTATGTCCATGCCCTGCGCACAGACAATGGCATTGTAGAAACTTCTCTTGCGGTGGGTTGGGAAGCGATGGGAATTGTCGCTATGGACTCCGACAACCAGCGTGTTCTATTGGTTGGGAATGAAGGCAACGTTGCTCATTTCCAGTGGTTCAACCTAGCTACCTCTGCATTAAACGAGGTATTTAATTTTTACGAATCGTCGACAATACTCTCTGTTTGCGACGCCTCCGGCAACGACTTCTATACCATACAGGCCAATGGCATTGTATGGTATTCTAATCTTCTAGGAAGCTACAACACGACCAATTCAGTGCCTGCAGAGAAGTTGCTTTTTGATGACTATTCGAATACACTTTGGGCCATTGCTCCCAACACACTTTACCAACTCGATGCAAGCGGCACAAGCGTGTTGCGAACAGCGTCAACACCAGGAATTATTGACGTCTGGTTGAAATACAACAAGTGATTTAGTGTAGTAAATCGACCTGCCAAATTCCACGTCCAAAGGTTCCCGCTATTAACTTTTGAGTGGCGTAATTAATCGCGAGCGACTTCACCAAGGTGCCCGGTAGGCCGGCCATACGAAGCCAATCATCGGTATACAACGCAGAAGTAAAAACCCCACGGTCCGACCCAATGTATAAGCGAGGGTGCTCGCCCAGTTGCAGTATCATCGACTCGCAAAGAGCATCGCCCCAATTGCCCGAAACATCAGTGTAACGCGCGCCATCGTAATACCAAAGTTTCCCACTCGTCTCTCTTCGCTGATACAAAAGCCAAAACTTATTATTGTCCTTTGGGTCAATCTCCAGCGCAGCGAGCCAGCCCTCAAGCGGCACATAAGCCACCCTTTCCCATTGAACGTCCTGAGGGTTTTCTGCCAACACGTTATGCGTTACCCAAAGCTGTGGTTGCACCATCGACCCTTTGTTGAGGGCATACATGTACATCGTTCCGGGAAACGCGGCCGACAAGAAAAAGCGATAGGCATTGTGCAGAGTAGAGTCAACCTTAGCGCAGTCAAAAATGGTCTCCCAGGTCATCCCCAAATCACGCGAGCGGCGCAGTCTCTCGCCGGCACAAAAAACAACCTCGTGATTTGTTGGATGCATCCGGATCCAACTGTGCCATTCCGTCTTTGCATTTGGTCGCAGCATCTTATTGAACTGCTGACCATCATAAGTTGCTGCGATTGATCCGTTTTGCGAAGTAGTAAATACGGTGTTTCGGTCGGCATGACTAATTGCACATTCAAAACCATCGCCCCAAGAAACGTGTCTCCAACTTCCGTCTTTAAAATAATTCCCACCCACATCGTATCCTCCGAATGCTAAGCGCACATCCTTGGATTGCGAAGTTGCTACACCAAAAACGTTTGCAGCGCCGATTCCTTCACAACGCGATTTCCAATGCAATCCCTGATCATTGCTGCAACTGACACCTCCGTCATGGGAGGCCCACAACGTTTCACCGCCAGCAGAGAAAATAATATGATGCACGTCGTCGTGCATCTGGCTCTTCTCGATACGCTCAAATGCAGCACCACCATTGGTACTAATCATCACTGGCTGCACATTTGCGCAGGCCATCCACTGTGCGTCTGCTTCATCTATCTCAAAAGCGCGGGCGCGCGTTGGGATAACATTCTGGGCATCGCCATCCATCGCTCTTATAAACTCCCACTGGCCGGAATTCAGGTCATACAAATACAATTGTGCGGGACCACTTTTGCTCTGGGTAGCACGTTCACTGCAGGTGATAAGCACGTACAGAAAACCTGGCATTGATTGCGCATGATTTAAAACAATTCTTCGAAAGGGAAAGGCATGAATGGCGGGTAGTTCTGGCAACGCATGCTGCTCCCAGTGGTAGCCCCCGTCTGAGCTTATGTAGAGTTGCTCGCCTGCCGCAGCCACTGTCTCTCCGGTCTTGTATCCATCCATCCATTCCACATCATAGAAATGACCTTGTGCAATTCGCTTCCATTGCGGAACTCGCTTGGTGCGGCCTGTCAACCAACCGAGAGGGCCATAATCACTTGTCTTACGCTGCACATCCTCGCACACCCATAAACCACGGGAGCTAGCGACAACAAGAAGATTAAAATCCGACGGATTGCAAACCACTTCACCGATAAATGTGGGTGAGTCGAGCAAATGAAAAGGCAAAGCTGTCGAGGGATCATCGCCGTTTACGCAGGTATAGGAACGTCCTCTGTTTTTAGTCAACCATAAACCATTGGTAGCAACAAACTGGTCATCACCATCCCCTGTTGCAACAACCCATTGCCGGGTTCGTCGTTCATTGACAGCGACACTAGAAACACCAGAAACAGGCAATGCGTCTGTGCCACCCTCGTGCCAATGCTCCCCCTGATTGAGTGTAAACCAAAGTCCGCCCGTGGGAGAGCACGCCCAGAGTTTGTTTGGGTCTGTTTTATGGGCATAGATATAATTTATTCGACCCGTCCCAGAGCCTCTACCTCTGGCATATGCGGGCACTCCTGTACCCGAAGCATCGTCTTCGGAAGGCATGCCATTCGGCCCCATGCACTCCCATGCGAATCGTTGTTGGGGGCCCGCTAATTCCAACATGCTTGAACTGTTTCGCAACAAGGATCGCATGTATTCGGGAGCTGGAGAATGAGCAATCGTGTCGCTCAACTGCGCAAGCAAGGAATGGCTCGCTAGCATGAAAGACATTATGAGCAATTTCCACTTCATCACACCCGAAGATACATTGATTTGCGTGAAACGAAAAGCTCCACTAAAAAACTAACGCCCTCCAGGGAGGGCGTTAGGGATGTAATTCTTATTTCATCTTGAACTTCTTCTTCACTGCATCAATTGCATTCAATTCTTCCCAAGGGAACAACCTAACTTTCATCTTGATTTCATTTTTCTTGCCTTTGTTGAACACCTTAGTAACCACCTCCGACTCACGTCCCATGTGACCATAAGAAGCAGTCTCAAGATAGATTGGCGTGCGAAGCTTGAATCGTTTCTCGATAGAATACGGACGCATGTTGAATTCATCCATTCCGCGCACGACACGTGCAATTTCACCATCATTCATCTTCACCTTTGCTGTGCCGTAGGTGTTTACATACAAACCAACAGGCTCTGCAACACCAATCGCGTAAGCTACTTGCACCAGCACCTCATCGCATACTCCGGAAGCCACTAAATGCTTTGCAATGTGACGAGTCGCGTAGGCTGCAGAGCGGTCAACCTTTGAAGGGTCTTTTCCACTAAAAGCCCCACCACCATGCGCACCCTTTCCTCCGTAGGTATCTACAATAATCTTGCGTCCTGTTAAGCCTGTATCGCCGTGAGGACCTCCGATTACAAATTTTCCGGTTGGGTTGATGTGGTAGTTAATCTTATCGTTGAACATTGACTGAACTCGCTTCGGAAGTTTCTTCTTCACACGCGGTATGAGGACATTAATTACATCTTCGCGAATCTTCTTCAGCATGGCTGCGTCTTTATCGAAGTCGTCATGCTGCGTAGAAATAACAATTGAATCGATACGCACTGGCTTGTTGTTGTCATCGTATTCAATCGTGACCTGGCTCTTCGCATCGGGACGCAGATAAGGCATCGTTTTACCTTTGCCAGCCTGAAACTCACGACGAATAGTGGAGAGTTCACGCAACAAAGTATGCGCAAGCTCCAGAGGAAGTGGCATATAGTTATCGGTCTCACGCGTTGCGTAACCGAACATCATTCCTTGGTCACCGGCACCTTGTTCCTCCGGTTTTTTGCGCTCAACACCTTGATTGATGTCTGGTGATTGCTCGTGTATGGCAGAGATAATACCGCATGAATTTGCCTCAAACATGTATTCACTTTTGGTATAACCAATTTGGCGGATCACATCACGTGCAATGTCTTGCACATCGAGGTATGCATTCGACTTCACCTCACCAGCAAGCACTACTAGCCCAGTTGTAACGAGCGTTTCGCAGGCTACTTTCGAGCTTGGATCTATTGCTAGGAAATTATCGATTAACGCGTCTGAAATCTGATCAGCAACTTTATCAGGATGTCCTTCTGACACCGATTCTGAAGTAAATAAATATGGCATTATGGTAAAGATTATTCGCCAAAAATAGAGCACTACGGCACAAATCAAAATCAACGTGTAAAAAAGGCACTTCAAAATGAAACGAGCCTTATGCCTCGCCTCGTTTTTTGTAAACGATAACCACCAACACAACACATCCAATCGCAGCAAGAAGAATAGCCCATGGCAACGCCGGACTCTCATAGTTAAATCGCACGACGCCTGAGCTGCCCGGCGGAATCAATACCCCCATGGCAAGGTGATTCACACGCTCAATGGGAAGAGTCTTACCCTCCAATTCGGCACTCCACAAATGATGAAAATTGACGTTTAGCACCAACCAACGCGCATCCTCTGTCGGATTCAATACAACAGCGGAATACATATTGTAACCAACCTCGACCGCACTCAGTATGCACTCAGTGCCTATGTTATCGAGATGCACAGGCAAGCGAAACAAACAACCCGGCCCTATGCTGTCACCATCCAAACACACACGAAAGGGAAAATACATTAACGGATTCTCAATGACCCACTGCAAACTGCCCTGGTCCTTAGCCTCGTCGAATGCCTTAAAACGAAGTGGATTCTCACCCACCGAACTGATGCGTCGATTATAAGTGGATATGTTCTTTTCCAGAGCAGTTGTAGCCAACAACCCGCTTGATTCATCGAGGTACTTCAGTGGAACTGTATTGTGCGACTGATCATGCGCGGGCAGCTTCTCGATTTCCTCAAAATATGACGCAGTTTGACTAAAATCAACTGCGTGATAGAGCGTTGTTGGAGCCGATAAGCGAGTCTGCACCATCATGTCAAATGCGACAAACAAAAGCAGCGATGCAAATCGCGAAAGTGAAAATAGTCGCGCTAGAAGTGCAACCAAAAAAAGAATGAATAGCAGTACAACAACATTCACCAGTAACTGACTGGCGAAGCCATGAGAAGGAAACTCTCCTGCCCGGCCAATCTCTTCTATCGTCTTTAACACCAAATCTGGTTGTGTCTTCGTCCAAGCCCATGCGCCTATTGCACCCACAACCGCAACGCCGAATACTAGCCTACTCAAAGGCACCTTAAACTCGCCGTTAATCCACTTAGGAATTACAAAACCAGCCAATAAAAGGACACACAACATACCGTAACCGCGAAAAAAAGCCGGGTGACGAAACAATCCAAATCCAGGCAAATGATAGGTGAATCGATAGATTCCAGAAAAATCACCAAGTGCAAGCCACATTGCTACAACCGCCGCAAGAACAAGGCCCCAAAACCATTTGCTGAAGTTCTTCCCTTGAAATAGTGCGGCAATGAAAAACAATATCCCCGCAAACCCCACATATGCATTTCGAAGCGAAAGATCAGTTACCTCGAACATTTGATGGGTGGAAATAACACTATAAGGGAAGAGGAAAGAGATGTAGTCACTCCAAACAAATGGGTTAATGATCATATCCTCGTAGGGCAACTTACCGGTCCGATTGAAGTACGGCATAAAATCGACAAATGCAACAAGAAAAGGCGCAAGAAGCATCACCAATAAAGTGAAGGTGATCAACAAATGAAACCCAATATGACGCAGAAAGACAGCCTTATTATTGGACCTCAGTCCATGCCAAACACCAATTGCCGGCAGCGCATACAAAAGCACAATTGTAAATGCGGGGCTTGCTCCGGTTATGTTGCACATCAGAAAAAAAGACAGTAAAGCAGCGTACCGAACACCACCGCCCTGAAGCATTCGCAACCACGCCCAAACAATCCATGGCAGCCAAGCCATTCCGATGAGAAAAACCATGAGTTGCGCAGAACCGACCATACAACCAGACAGAGCATAACTTATGGCGACAATTACTGCGGTTCGGTTGCATTTATGCATCCAACTGCTCAATGTAAACATGCCCCATCCCGCTATCAGAAAACACAAAACGACCTCCACAATCAAAGTCGTAATGTCGTATTGTCCGAGTAATAAAAGCAACCAAACAATAGGATACCAGCACCCACTCTGCAAATCTGCATAGCCAGGATAACCCAACCGTTGAAATGGATTCCATAAGGGCAAATGGCCATCGTTCACGTAGTCGCTCACAAAAAAGCGATACGGCAGGTACCCCCGCACACTGTCCCATTTGGGGATATGCTGAAACAAGCTAAGCGGATAGAGCGCAACAACAATCACGACGGCAATAAAAAGCCAGTACTTACCGCGATTCCAAAGCGCAAGTGAATTCATAGCATGACCCTAGTTAGATTTAGTAAGGCGTAGATAAAGAAAAAAGTCGCTCGCACAATCTTTAACATGGATTAATTACGTCAAACAAATGCCGTAACGCAATAATGTCTATATTCGCGGCGCTTTATCAAGAAGGACGGAGGGAAAAAGGCCCGAAGATGTCCTGGCAACCCAGTAAAAGTTGGGTGCCAAATCCTACTCGTTTTACATAACGAGATAGATGAGGCAGCGCAGT
>CAMBPD010000140.1 GCA_945869405.1 Chryseobacterium gleum
GATTGAATATCCCAATTGGGAGACGGATGAAAACACTCTACATCATCTTCCCAATAGAATGGGATTCTCAGCAGTTTTTTATGCATTCTATTGGTGTAGAGCACATGTGGAGTGAGCCCTGGAGTGGCCGCGAGAAAAAGAGAGCAGTCGACCAACAGCCCATACTCATTGGAGAGCTTAGCAATAAGCCGAGAGTTTTGATATAAGGCGTGCATTCTAACCGATTTTGCATCGGGCACTAAATCTAAACAAAACTGTATAATCTCGTCTTCGGTATTCCCATGTGAGCTACCGGGAAAAAAGTTGGGATGTATACCCAACTCGAATAGCGGATTGCTTCTCAATCTATCCACGGCGGGTGACGCGTGCGTAACAAACCAAGTGCATCGAACACCGCTTTCGACCAAGGCAAGCGCCATCTGATCTATCATAAAGTCTGGGGCCCAGTCTATATCGACAGTTATCGCATACAAATTATACTCATGTGTTTCCATCGACCTATTATCTTATTTCAATTTCCAGCAACTTGGCCATATTAAGACCGAGTATATTTTGTTTTTTCTCAGCCTCTATATCCCCAACAACAAAATGAAAATCATTCAATGCTTGTAACACTGACACTTCCGGAAAATCGCTTGCCCAAATGATTCTGCGATCATAATGCTGACATAACCAGCGGATGTCGCCGGCAACTGAGGTGGACTTGTACTTGGAGAGCGTCATGCTCAAATCGATGTGCACATGATGAAGATCGCGACACATTTCGGCAATTTGAAGAATGCGTGTGCCGCCGCCATGCATGACAATCAAATGGCTATTGCGCATCGATTGGGCCAAATCAAAGAAGTATACGGCAGGATCAATTGCGTGGCGTGTATGGCGGTCATGCAACAAGCCGCACACTCCAATTACCATCGGCACCTCCAATTCGTCATTCGCTCCAATAGCCGCATAGAATCGTTGGTCTGTAGCTTGATATTTACCGAATCGGTTGTGAAACTTTATAAACCGCTTTTTTCCATCGCCAAATTCTTTGCGAAAAGCTTCGGCTGCCGCCTTCTCACTCTCATACAAAGCAGGATTAAAGGTGCAGGCATGAATAATCTTAGGATCATTGGCAATTAACGCGCGCTGTTCTTCATTTCCAATGGTACCGGGAAGAGGCACTGCGATTGCTGCATCGATACCCGCCTCCTCTATGCATTCGCGCAGGCGTTGCAGCGATGCATCGTGCGGTGTTGTAAACCATTTACCATTGGCGGTAATATGCACGTTGGCATCTATAATCATATCGTATGAAATTTAAGCGCAGCAAAAGCAGCTTCTGCGCGGCCCATGGCTTCTGCGCGGTTTATTCCCTGCGACACAACAAAACCCGGCCTATTCGCGCCATGATCCATTGTGCGCACCAACGTACCCTCGGCCATGGTAAATCCCATGTCGATGATACCCGGCATTTGCTGTGCCGAAGAAAGGTGCTCCACGCCCTGAAAAACTCCTTCCGGAGCATTGAAAAATTTATAACATGCACCATGATGAAAACGGGCCGTTGGATCTATGTCTTGTCCCAATAAAATCTGTGTCAATGCTTGCGGCATGCATACGCCAGACACCGACTCCACGATAGCACCAAAGATGTGGCCTCCCCCTGGGCGACCAGCCATTTCAATCATCTTCACACCTTCTGCCGTGACCATACATTCCGCATGCAGCGCACCCGACACAAAACCCATTGCCTCGCCTGCCTTCGACACTAAAGCATCTATTTGGTTCAACGTGGATTCAGAAAGTGCTGCCTCGTAATTAATTTGAATGGTGACTCTGTAATTATCGTGTTGCTGTAACTCTTTGTCGGCCTTGGCAAGTATATACGCCTTGCCATCCTTGAAGAGACCTTCAATACTCACCTCGGTTCCACTCATGCACTCTTCTACGATATAACGGGCTCCGCGAGCATTTTCGACTGCAAAGCGAGTAGCAAATGCAATGTCATTCGGTGAATTTACTTTGCTTACTCCGCGGCTACCCCACATCATACAAGGTTTCACGATACACGGAAATCCAATGCTATGTACTGCCAATTCTATCTCGGCCTCGGAAGTGCAGATTTCAAAGTGAGGCTGTGCCACCCCAAATTCTTTCCAACGCTGGCGCATGAAACCCTTATCGGTAAAGTACTTCACCTGCTCCGGCTCATAACACTTCAAGCCACGTTTCTTGTTGGCATATACTGCAGGAAGAACGCCCGCGTCGTTCAAAGCAAGCACAACGTCGACTCCGATTTCGTCGGCATACTTACCAACTGCCTCTACATCGCTGATGTTAACTGCAGCGTGACCATTGGCAAAGGCAAAAGCCGGTGCCTGTGGATTCATATCCACACAAAAAACTTCATAGCCGAGCTCTTGAATTTTTTGAATAGAGCGCGCCATTAAAACGCCACCACCCAATTGAAGCACTCGTTTACTCACCTCTGATTTCTAATTTGATCAATATTCGTTGATGGCTGAAATAACAGCCTGAACTTGCTCGTCTGTAAGCTCTGCATACATAGGGAGCGACAAGCAATGAGCTGCCAAGTATTCCGCGTTGGGACAATCGCCTTGCTTGTAACCTAAATGCGCGTAAGCCTTTTGCAAGTGACACGGAACAGGATAGTGCAAAGCCGGAAAGATATTTCGCTCGTTGAGGTACTTCATCAAATCCTCACGGTCATCAGTAGTGATCACAAATAGGTGATAGATACTGTCGGCCCATTCCGGCTGGTGCTGAAGCGTCACCTTCGGGTTGGTAATGTTCGATTGATACATGCGCGCTATTTCACGACGGCGGTTGTTCCACCCCTCGAGGTATTTCAACTTGATGGTGAGGCTTGCGCCTTCCAATCCGCCCATGCGGTAGTTATATCCGATCTCATCGTGGTAGTAGCGCACTTCGCAACCGTGGTTGCGCAAGGAGTGCAGATGCCTCTTATAGCCCTCGTTGTTGGTTGTGATACCACCGGCCTCACCGCATGCGCCGAGATTCTTACCGGGGTAAAAACTGTAGCAAGCCATTTCACCAAAAACACCCACAGTGGTTCCCTTGTAGCGAGCCCCTTGCGCCTGTGCAGCATCTTCAATCAAAAACAAATTATGTTTCTTGCAGATGGTTTGTACGCCTTCAATATCGAAAGGCTGACCATACAAATGCACACCGATGATCGCCTTAGTTCTCGGAGTTATTTTCTCTTCAATTTTCGAAATATCTATCTGCCAAGTGTCAGCTGTGCTGTCAACAAAAACGGGTGTGGCGCCTGCGTGCGATGGGCCCCAAGCCGTAGCGATAAATGTGTCGGCCGGCATAATGACTTCATCGCCGGGGCCAATGCCCAAGGCCAACATCGCCAGGTGAAGCGCAGTGGTCCCGTTGTTGACACCAATGGCATACTTCGAACCTATAAAATTTACGAAACTGTTTTCAAACTCTTCGACAAAAGGACCTCCAGAAAAAGCTGTCTTTTCATAGACTTTTTCGAAAGCGGCGAAAACTTCTTGTTTGATTTGATCGTGCTGACCCTTCAGGTCGAGGCAGGGTATCTTTTGCATCACAGGGGTAGTCTGAGACATAGCCGTTCTTTTTTTTGTATGCGCAATATAGCAAGGAAAGGACACTCAAAACGGACATGTTGTGGAGCTCCGGCAAACGATTATTGCCTCAACGCTAAGCCTTGCATTGAGGGCCCAGACCACTAACGCGCCGCCCGAATGACCTTAGCCGGATTACCCGCCACAATCACATTATCAGGCACATCTTTCAACACAACCGAGCCAGCACCTACGATGCTATTCTCACCGATGGTTACACCACACAAAATCGTAACACTGCTTCCCAAGGAGGCCCCGCGTTTCACTCGCGTTTCTTCAACGTGCCAATCGGCCTCGGTTTGCAAACTGCCATCGAGATTTGTCGCCCGCGGAAAACGATCATTGATGAAGGTGACATTGTGCCCAATGAAAACATTGTCCTCAATGTGCACTCCCTCACAAATAAATGTGTGACTGGAGATTTTGCAATTCTTCCCGATCGTTGCACCCTTTTGTATTTCAACAAAGGCACCCACCTTACTGCCATCATCAATGCTGCAGCCGTAGGCATTCACGAAGTTAAAAATCTTAACGTCCTTGCCAACCTTTACGTTGTTGAGAGACTGCTTGTCGTTGTTGATTGTGATTGTTTCCATGGTGATTGTTGGTGAAGGTTGAAGGTTGAAGGTTGAAGGTTGATAGTTGAAGGTTAAAGGTTAAAGGTTAAAGGTTGAAGGTCCCATGGTGTTGGTATACCTATTACCTATTACCTATCACCTAATACCTATCACCTATTACCTATCACCTATTACCTATCACCTAATACCCAGTCCTCACAACGCCACTTCCCTGCCTTGTTCTTTTATTGAGATTTGAGCGGCTTCGAGGATGCGTATGGTGTTGATGCCTGATTCATAGCTAGCAATTGGCTTGGATCCTGTCGTGATGGCGTTAATGAAGTCGCGCGCCATACCACCCAGCGCCTCCTTCATTTCTAGCTTAGGCATGAACACATCGCCAATGCGATAATCGACCAATACACGTTGTTTTTCTTCGTCAGAACTCACTGTATGCGCAGTATCGTAGATGCGGATTTTTTCGGTGGGTTCCATGTCATTAAACACAACCATTTTTTTATCTCCTCCCAACAACATCGTTCGGATTTTGACCGGAGAAGACCATGAGCAATGGAAGTGTGCAATGAAGTCGTGAGCATACTTCACCGTGAGGTATGCAATGTTCTCAATTCCATTGTGGATATGACTTATTCCTGTGGCCTGCACACTCGTGGGGCTTTCCGCTATAAGATAATCGAGAATAGAAATGTCGTGAGGCGCTAAATCCCATAGCACGTTCACATCCTGCTGAATCAACCCCAGGTTGATACGTGTGGAGTCGAAGTATTTCACAGCGCCCAATTCGCCCGAATCTATCAAGCTCTTCATCTTGTGAACCGCGGAGGTATAGAGAAACGTATGATCCACCATGAGCACCTTGCCGTGCTCCTTTGACAGGGCGATGAGCTCTTCCGCATGGACTACGGTATCGGTCATTGGCTTTTCCAGCAACACGTGCTTGCCCGCCTTGAGAGCCTTGCGTGCCAACTCGAAATGAGTGAAAACAGGTGTCGCAATAATTACCGCATCAATCTCCGGATTGGACCAAAGTGAATCTATATCGGAAGTTACCTGGATGGATGGATAAGCCTTGGAAACGAGCGCCAGTCGTTCAGGTCGCAAATCAGCAACGGTATGCACCAGGGTGTTGGGCGTAGCGGCAAAATTGCGAACCAAATTGGGTCCCCAATAACCGTAACCTATAATCGCACATTTAATCATAGACCATTTTGTTTGTCGCAAATATGCCTCATTGCATGCTGTTTAGACAAGCAACAATGAAAAAATGACCTAGGCATACAATTGACATAAGAAATGGTACTCATCGCTGTACATAATGGTCTCGAACTTCAGACCGGCCTCCTCTGCCAATGCTTCTAGCAAAACCTCATCGGGATACACCCATCGAAAACGCTGTGTTTCGTCGCCATATCGCACTTCAAATTCTACCTCAGACATGGGGCCCTTTGCAAGATCAATTAGATCTCCTTCCTCGCGGTAATAGCGAATATCCGTAGAGTCGCCAATTATTTTTCCACCCGGTGCAAGCAGCGACTTTAAGTGAACAAGCAACTCAACCACGCCCTCCTCGGAACCCGCGATACCGAAACCGTTCATGAGGAGCAAAATCGTGTCAAACTTTCCCTCCGAGAAAGCCATTACATCGCGCTCCACCACATGTGCGACGCCGCGGGCGCGAAGCACGGCGCACAAAGAAGCCGATTTCTCCAAGGCCACAACCTGCTGGCCATGCCCCTGCAAGACCAGCGCATGGCAACCCGCTCCCGCACCTACATCAAGCACTGCGCCCCGACAACGACTAAGAGCCTCCAGTTCGGCATGATTCATTTGAGATTCGTCGCGGAAAAAATGATCGGCGCTCATCGACTCATCCTCATGACCATCAATGAAAAGCTCAATTTTCTCGGCTCCTCCATCGAAAAAACGAGAAGCAATTGCACCTCCTAAAACATCGTCGCTCATACCCCCGCTCGCTCTCTTTGAGTTCATGCTGCAAATGAAGTACATTAGTTGCTGCATTGTATGCAGCGTGCTCAAGACAGGTGCAACCAGCCCGTCTATTTAAGAGTCTTAAATCTAGCAATTTCCCAACCATGAAAGGAACACTACTTATCCTCTTTCTTACTCTACTCTCAGGCAGCGCTTTTTCTCAGCTTGTTACAACAAGTAATCTTACGGTAGAGCAATATGTGCAACAGGTATTGCTTGGACAAAATGTTTCTGTTTCCAACATTACCTTCAACGGAGGTCCTGCCAATGTTGTAAGCGCATCGGTAGGTGGTTTTGACTGTGTGGATTGCAACTTGAGTATACCCTCCGGCTTTGCAATGACTACAGGGGATGTAGCCGGGCTAGTGGGCCCAAATTCTACGGGTGGGTTTGCCGGAATAGGAACCGGCGGCATGATGGGACAAGACCCTGATTTGCTCGACCTCATCCAAGAACTCATCCCGGGAGCCGACCCCAACATTGTGGATGTAAACGATTGGGTGATTATCGAGTTCGACTTTGTGCCCTTGGGCGACACCATTCAATTTCAGTACGTATGGGGTTCTGAAGAATACTCTGAATGGGTTAACACCGATTTCAACGACATCTTTGGTTTCTTTATCAGCGGTCCGGGAATAAATGGAATCTATGCGAATAATGCCGACAACATAGCTCGTGTGCCTGTCACGAATGCTCCGGTAGCCATCGGCTCCATCAACAATGGCAATG
>CAMBPD010000141.1 GCA_945869405.1 Chryseobacterium gleum
CATCTCCATCTGCATCTAAGTAATAGGCAATCGGTTGTTGCACGGTAACGCTTACGGCTCCGTTATTACTTGTTACCGGTATATCGTTTAAGGATACCAACGTATAGGTGGTGTTGCTTGAAGGCGCTACGTATATGGGTGAACCACTGAGGTAATTATTCACCGTATAATTAATGGCTCCGTCGGTATACGTCAAGACGTATGGCACGGGGTTACCTTCTATAGTGATCGCCAAATTGGTGTTATCGCCGCTGCAGATAATACCAGGCCCGGCGATACTCATGTATGCCGAGATCTGCGCAAATGCACTTGAACTAAACCAAAGGCACATCACCAAAGCCGCACAATGCAGCATTTTGCTAAGGTTGAATGTTGGTTGCTGTCGACGGGCATGTATTGAATGTCCACCGGACGAGTTGGTCCTGTGTTTCTGCATTACAGTCCCTTTTTGCTGAAAATCTGCGAGGGCAGGAGCAAAGCTTTCCGAATCTGTGAAACGGCGCGTTTTGAATTTCATGAGGATTGGATTAGGTAATTTGTTATTTCACGATCCATTTCGTGAGCGGGGCGCGAATATTCGTTCATGAAATACGGGATTGCAAAAATTTGGGATGAAAGTGGCGTTTTTTGGGATGAGAGCGATAAATGACAAATGACTAGTGATAAGTGAGTTCACGTATGCAATGGATGCATAGCTATAATTTTTCGCGGAACGATGAACGTTCGCAGCACAGAAAGAACTCCGCGACCATTTGTCACTGGTCATTCGCCATTTGTCACTGGTCATTCGTCACTCGCCACTCGTCATTCGCCACTCGCCATTAGTCATTCGCCATTCGCCACTAGTCATTCCTCCCTCGTCCACGCCTTCACCACCTCCTTGCGCATCGTCGCGCTGAGGTCGAAAGTGTGCGCGCCGATTGAGATTTGCTCGGTATTGATTTGCGTGATGTGGTGCACGTTGACAATCGTGGAGCGATTGACATAGACGAAGTGCGGGGCAGGTAGCATGTTGAAGCTATCTTTCAATGTTGCGCGCAACAGTTTACGTTGGCCATCTTGCAGAAACAGCTGCACATAGTTGTCAAAGTTTTGAATGAAGAGGATGTCAAGCTGTTTGAGCTTGAAGGTTTGCTTTGCCGATTGGAAAATGATGTGTTCTTCTTTTTGCGTGGCCTGATTGCGCTGATGGTTCATCATCGCAATTTCGATGGCGGTGTGCAAGTCTTCTTTTTGAAACGGTTTTACCAGATAGGCGAGAGGTTCCGTTTCTTTCACACGGTCGATGGTGGCGCGGTCGCTGTTGGCAGTAAGGAAGATGATGGCGCAGTTGAAATGCTCGTTCACATAGTTGGCCACTTCAATGCCGTCGCGGCTGCCGTTGATGCGGATGTCTATGAGCAGCAAGTCGGGTGTTGTACGTTCAATAAGCGCGACTGCTTCCGAATAACTGCCGGCTTTTCCAACCACATCATAGTGCAGCTCTTTGAGCACTTGCGCAATAGTAGCTGCAATCACCATTTCGTCTTCTATGATGGCTATGCGGTAGGTCGACATCGATTCGTTGGCTTTTTGACAGGGATTATATTTTACGTTTCAGTTATGGTCATGCGTTTTCCGCAATCATCGCAGCGCCATGATGTGGTGACCTCTGCGCCGCCCGAAACATAATCGAAGAACCTCCGGATGACTCCCGTTTTTTCGGGATGCATGTCGACACTGCAAACGGAGCATTTTACCATGTTCTCGATGCGTAGTTGAGGCTGTTTTAAACGCGGAGTGCTTGACATGTTGGTGGCGAATAAAAGCAAGTTGTCTGATAGAAAGCAACAATTTGGGATGAAAATGGCCTTTTTAGGGATGAGAGCGTTTCATTATGAGCAATGTCATC
Source organism: Chryseobacterium gleum (assembly GCA_945869405.1). Classification (GTDB taxonomy): domain Bacteria; phylum Bacteroidota; class Bacteroidia; order Flavobacteriales_D; family Sanyastnellaceae; genus JAIBBG01. Next base: position 1,892 of record CAMBPD010000141.1, read on the forward strand.
AACTTCGCTTGCGTGCTTCGGCGTTTTTAAAAACAATCGAGAAATAATGTTGCACACCGCTGTGGTAGCGAAGCGTGCCCATGAGTTGTTGAGTAAGTCCGTGTAACAACTGCATGCCGAGTGATTCGGATTGCGCAATGTTGAAGTTGGCGGCAATACCCTGACCACTATCGCTGTAGGTCAATTCGTATTCATCGGCGTTGAGCTTGCGCAAGGTCAATTTTGCAGTCACGTTCGTGCTTTGTGCGAACGCATGCTTGTAAGTATTGGTGAGTAGCTCGTTGGCAATGAGCCCGAGCGGCACGGCGGTGTCGATATCGAGAGCGATACCCTCTGCGTTCAAGTCGAAGGTGAGTTGTTTCTGCTCTTGTTCGTAGAGCGATTTCAGATTCTTGAACAGATCTTGCAGGAAGTGCCGGAAGTCGATTTCTTCCAGGTTTTCCTGCTGATACATGTTTTGGTGAATGAGGGCAATGCTGTTGACGCGCATTTGACTTTCATTGATGGCTGTTATAGCGAGCTCATCGTGTAAGTTCGTTTTCTGTAATTGTAATAGTCCAGATACCACCTGCAAATTGTTTTTAACGCGGTGATGAATTTCTTTGAGCAAGACATCTTTGTCGATGAGTGCATTATTGAGCGTAGCTGTTCTTTTCTTGACGATGTTTTCGAGCTTGGTTTTATCGCGCATCAGTTTCTGTGTGCGCAGACGCATGAGGGAAAAAAAGAGAATGACCAGCGCGAAAATTACAATCGGGTAGAACCAGGGGCGAGCATACAGAGGAGCAATAACCGTAAAGGGAATCAACAATTCATTTTCATTCCAGGTGCCATCAGTTTGCTGCGCTTTAATGCGTATGCCATAGGAGCCGTAAGGAAGCCCGTTCAGTCGCACATAGTTTTCGTTGATGTAGTTCCAATCCTTATCCAGTCCTTCAATCAGATAGGCATAGTGATGAGCGGCGAAGGAGAAGTCGAGTTGTGCGAAGTGTAACGTGAGCGATTTTTCGTGCGTTTGCAATTCGATTTTACCGGTAGATATGAATTCATTCATGCACGATATGAGCATATCGGCGCGAACATCTAGTTTAAAAATCGCGGTGATTTGAAGGGGAGCGGCGAGAGTTTTTTTGCTAGCTGCAAGCGAAGCCGGGTTGAACTCTACTATTCCATCGATGGTGCCGAAGTACATTCGACCATCACTGGCAGTGAGGGAAGACGCTCGGTCGAACTCGTTGTTATGAATGCCATCCGCTTCGGAGTAGGTTTTGGTGGTGTGTGTGTTTGAGTTGAAACAGACCAAGCCGTTGTAGGTGCTTATCCACAGGTTATTGGCGTTGTCGTGCTCTATTCGGTAGAGCACATCGGAGGGCAGGCCGTTGGTTTGATTGAATACGTTTTTTTCGTAGCCTTGACTGCGGTTACTTCCCCTCCAATGGATGTGTATCAAGCCTTCGCCGTTGGTGGCTAACCACCAGTCACCAGATGGTTCTTCATAAACATCATACACCTGAGTGTTACACAAGCGGTGGTTGTCGTCGGTGCCCAGCATACCGTAGTAATCGATAAATTCAAGTTGATCATTTAGTATATAGACACCATTGTCGCCAGCTGCCAGCAAACCGTGTTTGGGCGACTTGAGTATGCGGTATGTAAGTGTGGGGTTGTCAGCGTTGATGGTGCCGCTGTCAATAGCACGAAGTGTGTTAGTCTTCGAATTGTAGCTATTTAGTCCATGCTCAAGGCCCACGAGCAGCAGTGAATCATTTACCGAAAACAAACACCAGATTTCATCGTTTGTTGTGAAGACAGGTGTAGTGTTCTTTTGGGTTAAACTCACCTGTTGATCGTTGAATGTACCCGTAAATAACTGACCGGCATGAGGGGCCAACGCATAACCGATGCTCTTGAGTGGAATAGTGAATGTCGCGTTTTCTTCCACGCGCCAGAGATTATTCCAAACGTTGGCGTAAATAGCTCCGCTAAATTCACATATGCCTCTCACTTCTGAAGGAATTTTCAGGCCGATTTTTTGTTTGTTCAGGTGTGTAGTGAAATTGTTTTTACGCAGCTGTACTTGCAAAAGTCCATTTGTGCAGCATATCCAGTAGTTGTTTTGTTTATCGACAAATTCTGACCGCACCCCGAACTGTGTCATGTATTTGTATTGATTCGCTGGATAAAGCGTAATGTGTTCATTCGGCAGCACTAGTTGAAACCCGGAGGCGAGGCCAATTGCTTTAAAAGACGACAGATTCTCATTGATATTTACAGAAGAATTGGTTTCGTTTATCTGCTTTAGGTTAACCAATTCTTTCAATTCGTATGCTCCGAAAGTTTCATTGATTTCATACGACTGAAGTTCTGAAGCGTCATGCGAAAATGAGCGTTGAGAGGTCAATGTGCTGCCATTGAGGTTAAAAAGTTTGCCAGTGATAGTGTCGCCATGAAGCGGTTCACTTCCGTTTTTGTCGACGATATACACATCGCGATTTGATGCCGTTTGAACGATAGTGCGGTCGTGGTCAGAGATTATCCAAGAAGAATTGAGAAGGTTCCCTTCACTCGGGTTTTTCCACGTAGGCATTGAGCCTCGTTGGTAGAAAGCTCCTTGCTCGTTGAGTTCCCAAAGGGCAAATGGATTGTTGGTTAAGAATTGAATGTTGTTGCCGATGCGGTCGATTTTGAATGCAGTGTTCGCCGAGAAAGGTGCTTGAGGAAAAGCATGCTCAAATTTGGTAGATGTTTGTGTCTTTGTGTCCACCACGAAATCACTTGTTGCTCTGCGATCCATAGCGCTTGCACAAACAATGAGGTAATCACCAAACATTTCCATACCCCAGACCTGTTTGTCTTTGAGTTCAGGGAAAGAGTAACTTGTGAACGTATACCCGTCGTAGCGTTGCAGTCCCTTACTGGTGGCAAACCACATAAAGCCCTGTGCATCTTGCGCTGCGCAATAGACATCGCGAGAGGCTAGCCCGTCTTCTACCGAGAAGATTCTCTTTTGGATGATGTAGTTTCCTTCCTGCTGAGCGAGGCTGCAGTGATAGCAGCACAGCAGCATGCTCACAAGCAATAGCAGTCGAACTGGAAGACGTGTGATCATGTGTCGGCGAATGTCAGTGAGGAGAATTTAACTTCAATCCTCCTCGACGTGCTGTTTCGATTTGAACAGCTGATACATGAATCCCATATAGAGCAGCGCGATAACGCCGCTTAGAATAAGCATTGTTTTCTCTTCCATGGTATTAGTGCTTTTTAGTGTTAAGGTAAATGAGCAGAAGGAGCATGGTGGGTGGCCACAGTCCTATAAAGAGTGCACGGTTGTAGTCTTTTTCAACTACAAACAAGTATTCGGTATAGAAAATAACGACCACAGCCATGGTCAGAATGGCTATTTCCCAGAGGGAGAATTTTTTAAACATCGTGGTTGGATTAGTATTGGTTATGGTATTTCGACAAAGTACATTCCTACTTTGCCTTTGTTTTTGGCTTCTATTTCACCGCGGAAAGTGCACGTGAACTTGTCTTTGATGCGCTCATAGGTTGCAGCGCTGATGTTGATGCGCCCGGCTTCGCCCGATGATTCCATGCGCGAGGCCAGGTTCACAGCATCGCCCCAGATGTCGTAGGCAAACTTGCGATGGCCCACAACGCCTGCAACTACAGGTCCTGTGTGCACGCCGATTCTTATCTCGAAGTAGGGCAGGCCCTTCTCCATGCGAATCGCCTTTTGCTTTTCGACGAAGTAGGAAATATCGATCGCTGTGTTTATGACGTCTTCGGCATGCGTTGTATTGGCCTCTGGCAATCCACCCGCTGCCATATAGGCATCGCCGATAGTCTTTATTTTTTCGATACCATGCAGGTCGGCAATCAAGTCGAATGCCTTGAAGTACATGTCGATTTCGGTGACCAGTTGCTGCGGTGAAAGTTTCTCTGCAATGGTTGTGAAGCCTTTGAAGTCGGTAAACATCACGGTGATGTCGGGGTAATGCCTAGCCTCGGTTGAACCTTTGGCTTTCAATTCTTGCGCGATGTCGTAGGGAAGGATGTTGAGCAAGAGCTCTTCGCTGCGTTTCATCTCGACATCGAGGATGGTGTTTTTCTCTACCAGCTCTTGCGTGCGTTCGGCCACCTTTTGTTCGAGCATGGTGTTTTGCTCAACAATCAAACGCGCATTTTCGTTGGCTTGCCTGAGCGATTCTTCTTGCGCCTTCATACGCTCGATGGTTTCGGTGTGCAGCTTTTCTTTTGTTTCCAACGATTGCATCAGAAACGCAACTTCCTCCGAAGTGCGCGCCAGCGTGCGCTCCAAGTCGGTAAATTCGATGGGCTTGGTCACAAAGTCGAACGCGCCGTTGTTCATGGCGGTGCGTATGTTTTGCATATCGCCATAGGCCGAAACTACGAGTGTGCGTGTGGGGCGATCTATTTTGGAAATTTCCGTCAACAGCGTGAGGCCATCCATCTCCGGCATGTTGATGTCGGTCACTACGATGTGGATGTCGCTGAATTCATTTAGTTTTTCGAGCGCATGACGACCGTTAATAGCAAATTCAAGAATGATTTTTTCTTCGCGCACCAACTTACGGAAGCGTTGTTTTACCAGCTCCTCCATATCGGGTTCGTCATCGACAAAAAGAATTCTGTCAGGCATTTTCTAAGGCTTCTAAAATTTTTTCTTCCAGGAGTTGAAAGTTAACGGGTTTTTCGATGAACCCATCGGCGCCTGTTTCTTTCGCTCGATTCATATTGGCGGCGTCACCATAGGCTGAAACCATAAATACCTTCAGTGTCGGTAGTTTTTCTTTCACCTGTTGCAGTAAATCGAAGCCGGTCATGCCTGGCATGTTGATGTCGCTAAGGATAAGCACGATGTCCATGGGTTGCACATGCGAGAGTAGTTCGAGTGCCTCCTCTCCGGAGTGCGCAAAAACGAAAGAGAATTTGCCGGCTTTGATCTCTTTGCGAAAGCGTTGCAAGAAGAGGTCTTTTACGTCGAG
>CAMBPD010000142.1 GCA_945869405.1 Chryseobacterium gleum
AGGCCTGCACGGAAATCAAGCGCAAGGACGCGCCGCTGTGCGTCCACAGACAGCCACATGACAGAAGAGGTCTGCATGGAAATCAAGCGCAAGGACGCGCCGCTGCGCGTCCACAGACAGCCACACAACACAAGAGGCCTGCACGGAAATCAAGCGCAAGGACGCGCCGCTGCGCGTCCACAGACAGCCACATGACAAAAGAGTCCTGCACGGAAATCAAGCGCAAGGACGCGTCGCTGCACGTCCACAGACAGCCACATGACACAAAAGGCCTGCACGGAAATCAAGCGCAAGGACGCGCTGCTGTGCGTCCACAGACAACCACACAACACAAGAGGCCTGCACGGAAATCAAGCGCAAGGACGCGCACCAGCGCGTCGACGACGGAAGCCTCTCTCGAAGGACTACCATGATTAAGATAGGGTAACGAAGGCCTACCCTTCTTACGAAAAACTAATTCTGATTGAGCAAGATACTCAAGCCAACCTTGCCGGCAGAAAGAGCATTACCACCTCCAAGTTCGACATTTATGGCCATGTTTTTCTTGAAGTAATACCTGCCTCCAATGTGGACGCCAACATTCAAGATAGCTAGCCCCGTGTAAAACCCCAGATCAAGGCCTGCATACACATCATAGGTGTCGTCTATACCCAGTAATTGAACAAAGTGATAATTGCCATTTGCCGACAACCCCAATATACTTGTATACCCATTCAAACCCGCTCCAAATGTTCGAACTGAAACATCTCCTCCAATGGATATGTTCTTATCAAAACCGTAATCCAAGCCTGCATACAGCGGCAATCCCCAATTGGAAATCCCAATACCTCCATTGAACTGCATCTTACCGGTTTGCAAGGCATACTGCGCTTGAACGTGTGAAATAGCACATACCAATAGTGCACATGCGGCGAAACGAATAGTCTTCATTGTTTTCAATTTATCTTCCCAAAAATGCACCGTCAAAAACCCATTTCTCCTCAAGTCAACTTCCGAATTTCCAACGCCACCTGTTAGTAACCCCAGACACTCCTTAATTGTTAGCCTCCAACGAACAACCAATGTCTTTCCGCTAACTTTGTTCCCATGGATTCAAGCAACTTCTCTCACGTAAAAGACGACCGCACTCCTCATATGGTCGACGTCTCTACAAAAAACGCCACAACCCGCACAGCACGCGCTAGTGCCCGGGTAGATCTAGGAGAAGAAATTGCTCAACGCTTGGTAGACAATGACCTTCACCTTCCCAAAGGCCCCGTTTTCCAAACCGCCATCTTAGCAGGTATCATGGCTGCAAAAAAAACAGCCGACCTCATTCCCCTTTGCCACACGTTGCCCATCGAAAGCGTGCACGTGCATATCGAAATGGAACATCACACCGCTGTCATCATCACCGAAGTGCGTACGTTCGGAAAAACAGGTGTAGAAATGGAAGCTCTCACAGCGGCTTCGGTGGCCGCACTCACTATCTACGACATGTGCAAGGCAATCTCTCCCGACATGACGATTGGACACATTCAACTCCTCGAAAAAATTGGAGGCAAAAACGACTTCCGCCGCAATGCATAAAAAACACTCCGATCTGCAAAAACCAACCTTGGGGAAATTTGGTCGCCATGAAGTAGCATTGCTCGGCACCTCATGCGAGAAAATCTCAGAATGGGCGGTATCGCTAAAAAAAGCACTCGCCCCCGCTCATGTCGTGTATGCCGATGCCAACCATCATCCAACACATTCAAACGAATTCAACGCTCGCTGGACCGACCATCAACACGCGATAACGACTGATTTTATAGGGTCTTCGGAAATCATCAACCGCCATTTAGCCTTGTCGCAAGCAGATGCAATCATTGTGAACGGAAATCACTTCGAAGCTTCCCATCAAATCATATTCTGTGACCCCGACAAGGAAGCGTCACTTCGAAAAAGAGCAAACCAACTTACACACGTCATTGCCATCATCACCACACAACGATGCCTAAATGTCTCTCAAACGGTTAAGGAAATAATCCCGAATTGGGCCGAAATTCCCGTGCTCAACGAACAAAGTATCATCGAACTCGCTGCCATTCTTCAGAAACAAATTATGCCAACGCCCAGCATAAAAGCGCTCTTAATGGCCGGGGGAAAAAGCGTGCGAATGGGAAAGGATAAAACCCAAATCGCCTACCACGGAAAGCCACAGGTGGCGCACCTTTACGCACTCTGCGAGTCGTTGAAGCTTACACCACATCTGTCGTGCCGCGCTGAACAAGTTGACTTTTTTAACGCCAATGGCTTTCGCACTATTGCCGACCGAGTGAACGACTTGGGTCCATTGGGCGGCATCACATCGGCATTCATGAAAGAGCCTGACACGGCTTGGTTGGTGCTTGCCTCTGATGTGCCCTTCGTGGATGAAGAACTTCTGAACGAACTCATTCGGCAGCGCGCTCCATACCAAACGGGCACATCCTTTCAAAGTCCGTTCGATAAATTTCCGGAACCCCTTGTCGCAATCTGGGAGCCTAAAGCCTACCCGATGATACTCTCGTTTATTGGTCTGGGATATTCATGCCCACGTAAAGTACTCATTCAAACAGGGGCTCACATGGTTCAACCCATGGCCCCAGAAAAACTTGAAAACGTAAATACCCCAGACGACCTATTAGACGCTATGCAAGCTTTAGGGAAGACGTAATTTGAGCATGTAGACGAACATTCAAAGCATTGGTCGGTTTTCAATAGTAAAGAAAAGCTATGAAAGTGTACACGCTCGAAAGACAAACCGTACTGAATACGACGCTCGAAAAAGCATGGGAATATTTCTCACGTCCGGAAAACCTCAATGAAATAACGCCAGATGACATGCAGTTCAAAATCCTAACTGATGTGAAGGGCAAAAAAATGCATGCCGGCATGATTATTCATTATCGCATACAACCAGCTCCTTTCATGAGCTTCGGCTGGACAACGGAAATCGCACATAGCGCAGACAATCAATTCTTCGTCGATGAACAACGATTTGGCCCCTATGCCTTCTGGCATCACCAACACCTGTTCGAAGACAAAGGAACACATGTCGTCATGACCGATATCGTCAACTACGCGCTACCCCTTGGCATCCTCGGCAGAATTGCGCATTTCGTTTGGGTCAAAAACAAATTAAAAGGCATCTTCGATTATCGCACTACCGTGGTCAACCGTGTTTTCCCGACATAACCACTCCATGCATTTCTCGATTCACACGGTCTCTAATCTGAAAACACCCGCGTCAGTGTCACCTATCGGTAAGAGTAATGCGGATGCAAGTAATTCCACCCACCGGGTTCAATTAAACGGCAGGAATACAAATACATTTACCGCATGAAAACCCTTCCAGAGAAAGTAGCTGCGGTAAAGCGGGTCTATACACGCCTCGACAAGGAGATTGAAAAAATGCAAAAATCGTCGGGGTTGCATTGCCTTTCTGGGTGTGGGGAATGTTGCAAAAAACCAGACATCGAATGCACTCCGCTCGAGTTTCTGCCGTTGGCCCTTGAGCTATTCGACCAAGGAAAAGCAGAACAAGCATGGGAAGAATTGCAAGAAAAAAAGAAAGACCTCTGTTATGTTTTCCGTCCGCATATAACCAATTTCGGCGGCCTTTGCAGCGCTTATCCCAACCGTGGAATGATTTGCCGCCTCTTCGGGTTTACAGCCCGAACCAACAAGGAAGGACAGCAGGAACTAGTGACTTGCAAATTCATTAAAGAGCAACAAGCAGAAGCATTTGATCGCGTAGTCGTTGAACTCAAAGAAGGTAAAAAAATACCCGTGATGAGCGAATATTACACCCGTCTCACAAGCATCGATCCTACGCTTGCCGAGTTTCATCCCATCAACACAGCTATACAAAAAGCCATTGAAATAGTTATGCATTACTACGCCTACCGTAAAAGGCGAAAATCGAAGAGTTGAACTGACGCTCTCCAAAGGAAACTCTATTCATTTAGTCCTTTTTGTATCTCGGGTGAAATAACATGACCTCCTCTCGAAGACGATGCCTGTCTAAGTGTGTGTATATCTCTGTCGTAGTAATGCTTGCATGCCCCAACATTTCTTGAACAGACCTTAAATCTGCACCAGCCTCCACAAGATGCGTTGCGAACGAATGTCGAAAGGTATGCGGAGATATTTGCTTTTGAATACCCACTTTTTGCACCTGCTCACGAATAATGTTGAACACCGACATACGTGATAACTTCGAGCCCCTGCGATTCAGAAATAAAAAATCTTCTTGACCAACCTTAATCGCCTGGTGATTGCGCGTCTGTTCTCGATAATAGCCAACCCACAATAGCGCAGTATTGCCAACTGGAACCAACCGCTCCTTGTTTCCCTTGCCAATCACGCGTAGAAACCCTTCATTCACATGCAAGCACGATATTCTCACTTCGATGAGTTCCGAGACGCGTAAGCCACAACTATACAACAACTCCAACATAGCTCTGTTGCGCGTACCCTCCATCTTACTCAGGTCAACTGCACCAAGAATTTCATCCATCTCCCCTACACTCAACACATCGGGCAAATGGCGGCCCATGCGTGGAGTGTCTATCAGTTCAAGGGGATCACTTTTAATCTCCTTCTCCAATAATAAAAAGCCATAGAAACTTTTCAGCCCGGAAATGATTCGAGCTTGCGAACTAGCAGCTATACCCACTTCGTGAAGCATCGCTAAAAACCCTCGTAAATCATGAATGGAAATCTGATCTGGCGACTTGCCTCCCAGTGTCGACTCAGCAAAACGCTGCAATTTTGAAACGTCGGCTGAATACGCCTCGAGCGAATTGGCAGAAAGTGATTTCTCCAAACGGAGGTAGTTCAAAAAACCTCGATGTGCAATGAGCCAGTTCATGAAGCAAGTTAGTGAAATAGTGAAGTGGTGAAAGGGTGAAGTGGTGTGTAATCTCGAAGCACCCCTTCACTATTTCACCCCTTCACCCAAATGAAAAACCCCCGGCCGTTGCCAGGGGATTTCCAAACTAAATTACCTAAACAAATTCTATATTAATTAACCAAATACAACTGTACATGCCGTTGCATAATACAGTAGTAACTCTTAAGTCTTAATTGTACCACAATTGCTTGCTTACCAATAACGCTTCTTGAACCGTAATGCGTTCACCGTCGTTATAAGCTGTTACAAAAGGGCCGGGGAGTTTACTGCTCTCACCTGTAATTTTCACTCGGGCATCTCTAGCATCTTTATACTGAGTGTACATTCCCGTGGTGTACTTTATCCATCCGTTGTGGTTTTCAATATTAAATCCATCTTCGAAGGAGAATTTCTTCTTCAAGTAGCTTTTATCAACAAGCCTATGTGCAGCCAATATCTGCACCTTATATGTAATTCCTTTTTCCGCTGAAGGGATCGTTTTTATTGGAGTTTCCGAGGTTTCAACTTGCGATGCAACAATTCCCGTTGACGTAACTACTGCGTTATTTCCCGTCGAATTCATGTCGATATTCGATTGTGCGCTTGTCGAATTTTGCGCGTTATTCTGTGGATTTGTAGTTGTCGATTGCGTGTTGCTCGACGCTTCAGAATTGCTTGACGAGGTCGCGTTGGTTGTAGTTGAAGAAGAACCGTTCGATACAATTTCCGCCGCGACCTGCGAGTTTGATGATGTGTCTGCCTGTGTGTTGTTGGTAGTGTTCGCTTGCTGTGTATTCGAGCTGTTATTCGCCTGAGAGGAATCAACTACGGTTGCTTGTGTTGCACTGGAAGCAGTGCTGTCTGCAATACCATTCTGCGTTGTATTTGCTGCAACAGTTGACTCACTCACTTGCAAATCTTGTGGCGTCTCAGTCTGCATGACATTCACCGTAAACGGATTGCCATTCTCCGTGTAGGAAAGCTGCCCTCGTATTACCGGAACCACTCCATCGCTGATGCACATTATTCGGTAGGATATTTCAAACGAAGGAGCTGTTGGAACTTCAAACCACACGAACTTAATTGAGTTTGCATCTTGTGTGATCACTGCTCCACCGTCATTGTCGCGATTCGTGCTACAATTATCTGGAAGGACCTCCAGTATTTTTCCAAAGCCGATAATCCTATTGTTGTTTACACGGAGTCTGACGAGGTATTCATTGTCGCCCAAACGCTCTATGCGTCGCTCGCAACTCATCTCCAAAACAGGTTGCTCAACCCGCACCGTTGGGGTGACAACCTGCACGGCATCAGCCTGCATCTCAACTTCCTGTTGCACTACCACCGTCCGTGTTGGCACATAAATGTCTTCGCGAATGTTATCACGCACATACGAGAATGTCCCTTTAATTTCATACGCCCCTTCTAAATTTGGCTGACTTTCGATGTAATACGTCACTTTAAATAGCTGTTCCTCTGGCAGATTCATCCAAACAAACTTCGCCTTGTCGCCGCTGAATGTAAATGACGCTCCTTTCATGTCGCCCGGCGTAGCAATAAAACCCGCAGGTAGTGTTAGCTCCAACTTCGAGAATCCCTGAATGTCTCCCTTTCTCACATTGACCTCCACCAATGAGCGAACTCCCGGGACTATCCTGGCTGGGGTGTTGTTTTCGACTAGCACAGTATCCGAGTTGAATACACCGAGCAGTAAAAATGCTAGGTAGCTAAAAAAAATGAAGATCGTTTTTATCATGAGGGTAGCGAGAAAAACATTGGCTTCTCAGGATTCAAAAATCAATCTTCAGATACCTTGTCGAACTCAACAGATATGGCATTTGCAAACATCAATTTGTGAATTCAAAAAAAAGGGCCGCCCTTACAGGCAGCCCTTCATATCGTT
>CAMBPD010000143.1 GCA_945869405.1 Chryseobacterium gleum
GCCTTCGCGACATTTCAACGGTTATGGATTGGGATGGGAACTCATGGAATATAAAGGTGTAAAAGTGGTAAGCCATGGAGGCGGCTATGACGGCATGATTTCCAAGACCGTATTGATTCCAGAAAAAAACCTTGGATTTGTGATTCTGACCAACAACATCAACTCGGTGCCGAGCGCACTCACCTACGAGATTTTGGACGCATTTCTCATGGAGCGCGACAAAAAAGGTCGTATCAAAGGGATCGAAGAAGATTGGATGAAGATGTTCGCACAATTCAAGAAAGACGACGAGGAGGCCCTTTCTAAAGCACGCATGGAGGAAGAGAGCAAGCGAGTAAAATCGGCTCGAATGTCATTGGCCCTTGCCGACTACTGCGGGGTGTATACCAGTGAAATGTATGGAGACGTTTTTATCACTATCGATCCTGAGCCATTAACTCCTTCTGGTGGGCTTAAAATTGACTTCGCTCCAACCGCGTTGTTCAAGGGGCATTTGACCCATTGGCACTTCGATACGTTTGAGCTGAGCTGGAGTGCACAAATGATGCTGCCCAAGGGAAAGGCCACCTTCGTATTGAGCGCTGAGGGCAAACCAATTGAGTTAAAGATTTTGGTGGACAATCCAGATTTCGATTTCACCGAACTGAAGTTGCTACGACGGGAATAGTTGCGCTCATCGTTCAGGTACAAATACAGGGCCGTTATGGCTGGCCTCAGGAACCTTTTTGGTTTTAAAGAAACATTTGCAATTTTGCAAAGGGGAAGTATATTTGCTGCCCGTTTGGAAGGCACACTCTGCCTTTTGACCGTAAATGTCATCGTAGCTCAATTGGATAGAGCATCGCACTACGGATGCGAAGGTTTGGGGTTCGACTCCCTACGGTGACACACTAACCGACCCATTGAGGTCGGTTTTTTTTGCTCCAGGGTGCAAGCATTGAATAACTGCCTGCATAAACTCAACGGATAAAGACACCTGAAATACCAATTGTTAAAACCGTCGGGTAAATGGCTTTATCAGGTAGTGTTTTACAATATCCTTTTACATTTACAGCCTCCCACAGATAACAAAAATAAAAGGGAGGAGTGCCGTTAAATACTATTTTTTGACACCTCTTTATTTTGGTAAAAAGCTATATAACAATAGACATCCCCTTTAATCACTTTCTGAAGATTACGGAGATCAAACACATTCAAGACCTTTCCATTTACTGGAGTATCGACGGTGTTTTTCATGAAACCAATTCTGCTTTTCTTGCACAGAAAGAAGATTTGATGCGATTTCTGGATGAAAACCGCTGCGAGATTATCAGCGTGCGTTTTATCTGCAATGGTATGTTTGAGATTGAATCTGACGGCAAAAGTGAAACCGTGCTAAGTGTTCACGAATCGTCCATCGTGGATGTGAAGGAGCGCAACCGCGATGCGTTGGAGCACGACGACCTGCAAACCAGCCTGAACGAATCGGGACGCAGACGCGGCAATGCTATTCTGCGCACGCGCAAAATAGACTGAGTTGTTCTGCTTTTTTGGGGTTGCCAAGCAACTGAGTTGCTGCATCTTTGAGCACCTTCCATTTTTTTGTACCCTTGATGAGTTATGATCAATTATTACCTCATACCGGGAATGGGCGCCGACAAGCGACTCTTCCAGCACTTCAACCTCACCAACGGCAAGGTTCATCACTTAGACTGGATCCCACACGGCAGCAGTAAAAACCTTGCTGAGTATGCCACACTTATGGCGGAGCGTATTACCACGGAAAAAAATGTTGTCGTGGGGTCTTCAATGGGCGGCATGGTAACGGTTGAAATTGCAAAGCTCATACAGCCGAAAGGCGCTGTATTGGTCTCGGCCCCTTCTGGTCGGCATGAATTCCCTCAAGTATTAAAAAACCTCAACGCATTGCGTCTGCACCGAGCACTGACTCCGAAACAGGTGTTGCGTATTTCGACACTAGCCGATTTATTTATGGGCTTCAAGACCGACGAGCAGAGGGCGATGTTTTACGACATGCTCCGCGGCAACGGAGAAGACTTTCTTCATTTCGCGATCTCAGCAGTGCTCGAATGGAAAAACACCACGCCGCCAACCGTGCCATTCATACAGATACTGGGCACACACGACAGGTTGTTCAAGCAACACAAAATTCCCAACGCAGTCATGCTGGAAGGAAGCGGACATTTCACCGCCTTTGAACGGGGGAAAGAAGTGTCTGAGATAATTATGAAGTGGGCCGAGAAACTTTAATTAACTAGACACGACGCGCCTCGTTATCGTTTACAAGTGCTCAATATCCGCCACCTACAGCCACATAGCCACGGTCGCGATTGTACTCGTCTGCAGCAAGCCAGAGCGCATCATTCTTAGGTGCTTCTAACAAAAAACTGCTGCCCGAAAGCAAAACCCCCAAGAGCATCATAGGGTTGAATTGTATGGACTGCCCAGCTTGCACGGCAATAGATGAAGCAAGCACTCCTGCACCGGTGCCTATGAGGCTGAATTGAAAAACACGAAACTTGCGATAATCCTTTAAATGAGCCGTTGCCCCGAGATTGTCGGCGAGGTCGACGCGCATAGTGTTGTACCCAACTTTGCGCAAAGGTTCATCACCCACATTGTAGAATTGAAAATCGGCACCATCGGCTAGGCCTAATCCACCTTCCCGTGGTTGCAAAACGTCATCACCATACACTTCGATATCGACCTCTTGATATAGATTGGTTCTTCCCTTATCGATACACATGGCGAAGGCTGGCTTACCGAAACCTTCTACACGACCTAAATTGGCAAAATAACCGTGCTTATTCTTAAAAAACTCAACCTCATTGCTGGGATAGGCTATACCATCGAGCTGAAAAAACGCATCGGTGTTGGAGGGCGCAAGAAAACGTAGCTGCTTTCCCTCGATGGTTTCACCGCTCATGAGTTGAATATATGCAGTAGAGGTTGTCCTCTGCGAGAGACAGCCAATTGCGATGAATAACGAAGAAACAAATAATAGGTAGCGCATACTGTTGAGTTTTGAGTTTTCTACGCTGAGCAATTCGAATGGTTACAAACAAAAAAAGTTGATCTACTTCGCCGTATACAGATTCTTTAGGGCAGCATCCAGCGAAGGAAATGCAAATGAAAATCTCTCTTCCTTCAGTTTCCGAGAAGCGACAAACATACCACGCAACACAAGCTCGCTGTCTGCACCAATCAAAGTGGTTCCGACACGAATGAGCGCTTCGGGCGCTGGCATTCCGAGCCTCACTCCTGCGCATTCTCTAAAGACACGCATAAATTCTGAGTTGCTCATGGCATTGGGTGCGGCGGCGTTCACAGGACCTTTCACATGCGTAGTCTGAAGTATAAAATGAATCAATCGAATCAGGTCTTCGACATGAATCCAACTCATCATTTGTTGTCCACTGCCCTGGCGGCCTCCCTGCCCAAAACGCACCAATGTTTTGAAGATTGGAAATACACCGCCATCAGAACCCAATACTAACGTGATACGCAGTGCTACGCGACGAGTATTTGGGGTTGGAGCATCATACAACGCACGTTCCCACTGGCGAGCCACCTCGGCCATGGTGCCTTCACCATCGGTTGGTCTTTCCTCCGTATTTGCCTGACTAACCTGTTCGCGATAAATAGATGCTCCACTGGCATTGATCCACACCTTAGGCGGTGTGCTGCACAATGCAATGGCATCGCCAAGAGCCGTCGTTGTTTCAACACGTGAGCGAATAAGCTCAGCCACATTCGATGCCGTGAAACGACAATTGACTGACTTTCCGGCTAGGTTTACAACAGCATCAGTTCCTTCCAAAGCACGGATGAGTGAAGGTTGGTCATTCCATGTAGCATCCGCTTTTGTGCGTCCGACGGTTAGCACTTTCCATCCCGCCTCAACGAAATGGCTCGATAGATTTTTCCCTACAAATCCGGATGCACCGGCAATAACGATCGTTTTCATTCAAGACAAACAAATTCAGACGCTCGGTGGTTCAATGCATACTGCGACTGGGCGTAAATTGAAGGTTGAAAGTTGCAGGTTTTGAAGGGCGCTCCATAACTTTCAACCTTCAACCTTCAACTTTCAACCTTACAACCTAAAACCATACATGGCTTCCATGCCGTTGGCATAATAGCCGCGTATTTCAACATAGGCTCCAGCCTTGGTTTGAAGAACCGTTTCCAAGTCTTGCGGTGAGTTGATGGTTTGGCCATCGATGCGGGTGATGATAAACCCTTTTTGCAAACCGATTGATTTGAATTTACCCGTTTGCAATTCGAGCACCTTGGCGCCGCCCGTTAGACGCAACTTGGCTTTGTCTTCAGCCGATAATGCTCCGAAGGTAGCACCCAAACTTTGCACGGTTGGGCCGCTTTCTTGCGCCTTGAGGTCTTCCAGCTCAGCACGCCCGCTGCTATTACGCAAGGTCACATCCACAACTTGCTGCTTGCCACCGCGCCATACGGTGACTTTCACTTTATCGCCAGGGCGATAACGGCTCACTTGTTCCTGCAACTGAGGCACATTGTTTACAGGACGCTCGTCAATCTTCTGAATCACATCACCCGATTCGATGCCACTCTCGGCCGCTGCGCCACCCTCAGAAAGGGAGCTAACGAAAACACCTGCCACTTCCTTCAAGCCCTTTTCCTTGGCTACATCCTGGGTCACCTCCTCGATGCGCACGCCTATGAATGCTCGCTGCACGTGACCAAACTCTACGATGTCTCCCGACACCTTCTTGGCGATAGAAGAAGGAACCGCAAATGAATAGCCCGCAAATGCACCGGTTCGCGATTGAATGGCTGTGTTGATACCAATCAGTTCACCCTTCGTGTTTACCAATGCACCACCGCTGTTGCCCGGATTTACGACAGCGTCGGTTTGCAGGAATGACTCCACCGGAAAAACCTCTTCGCCGTTGTTGCTTTCGCGTGAAAGCAAGTTGATGTTGCGTGCCTTGGCGCTTACAATACCGGCAGTAACGGTGCTTGTAAGATCGAACGGATTGCCCACGGCAATGACCCATTGGCCGATGCGCACTTCATCGCTGTTGCCCCATACGATAGCAGGCAAACCTTCTTCATCAATTTTGATTACCGCGATATCGGTGCTTGGGTCGCGTCCTACCACCGTTGCCTCATAGTCTTTGTTGTTGTTGAGGGTTACACGCAGTTTTTCAGCACCTTCAACTACGTGGTTGTTGGTGATGATATAGCCATCGGCCGAGATGATCACGCCGGAGCCGGAGCCTTCTTGCACATGAGGTTGTTGCTGGTAGCCAAAAAAGTCGGACCACGGATTGAATACCGGCTGCATGGTCGTTTGTGTTTTTACGTGCACTACGCTGTTTACCGTGCGCTCGGCGGCCATACTAAAATCGCTGACCCCTTCAGCACCCATTGAGGCGAATTGAGATTGCCCCCAGGATGGACTTGCAGACACGTCGACGATTTCATTGTAGTTCGATTCAAAAAACAATCGATACGAACCAAGAGCCAACGCCCCACCGGCGAACGCCATGGCCATCATCATAAGATTCTTTTTCATATTTCTAATCGATAAAATTGAGGGTTAATAATCAGGCTCAAATGTATAAAGGCGACTAGACGAGTTCATTGTGCGGGTGCTGTAAAATTGTGTTAAGTATGGATTACTGCCAAGGGGCCTCACGGTGTTCACCAAAAGCAACCGACGGCCTATCTAAAATTACATTCCAATTGAACTCTGTTACTTTCGCGCTGTTTAAATACTGATGAAATATTACATCGTACCCTTGATCTTGTTGCTTTTTTCTCTCGTGAGCTGCGAGAAAGAGATTACTGTTGATTTGCCAGAGGCACAGAAAAAAATTGTAGTGGAAGGAACAATTCTTCCCGGGGAATTCCCCCTGGTTCTTCTTAGTTGGACGCAGGGGTATTTTGATCCTACCGACATTACCTCGCTTCAAAATATTTTTGTGCATGATGCCGAAATTTCCATTTCTACAAACGGAACCACCTATCCATTGGTTGAGTTCTGTTCTTCAGATTTGAGTCCGCAAGAACTAGAGTTAGCCTCCCAGGCATTGGGGCTGAGTGTGGAGTCGTTGCAATCGCTAGACCTCTGTTTGTACACTTCTTTTCAACTCACGGGTGAAGCCAACACCGTGTATAGCATAGAAATTCACAAAGACGATTTTCACATCACCGGTGAAACGAAAATCCCACAATTGGTAGAGCTAGACACCATGTACTTCGATATTATTAACCCAGCCGTGCAAGACACGTTGGGTTTCATAAACGGGCGACTGAGTGACCCCGACACCTTGGGCAATGCCTACCGTTGGTTTGCAAAACGCATCAATGTATATCCCGACAACACCCCGCAACTCGAACTTCGCGGCCAACCAAAAGATCGAACCTTTATAGCCCCTTTTGGCTCAGTATACGACGACACTTTTTTTAACGGGCTGTCGTTTGAGTTTGTCTATCCGCGTGGTTTGGAGTCGAACTCACAAAAATTTGACGACGATAACGATGAGCGAGGTTATTTCAAAGTAGGCGATACCGTGGCAGTGCGCGGCTGCACCATCGACCGATCATCATTCAAGTTCATTCGAAGCTTGGAAACACAAATTGCCAATCAAGGAAGTCCGTTTGCTACACCCTTCAATTTGGAGGGCAATCTGGAAGGAGGTCTGGGAGCATTTATAGGATACGGAGCTATTTATGACACCGTCATTTGCGCTTGGTAACC
>CAMBPD010000144.1 GCA_945869405.1 Chryseobacterium gleum
AGTGCTGATTCTGGGCTCCGGTGTGGGTGTGTATACATGGGGCATTGCTTTCTTATCGAGCCTGCGCACCGACAGTTTCAGTGTGCGTTTGCGCGGCCACGACAAAAGGCCCGTCATCTTCCACACCTTAATAGCGCTGCACTCCACATTTCCCACCGCTGAAAACGATTGTCCGCTGCGCACCAAAAAGAGATTGCGCATCAGCGAAAAGCGCCCAGGCTTTTCCTTCGGGTTGCTATACCTCACCACCGCCCACCGCCCATCGGCATCGAGCACAGGCACCTCAAAGGGCTGCCCATGCCAAACAGAGATTGGGGTGTTGTGGGATTGCATAAAGGCGAAGATAGGCAGTGATTATTTAAGTTGAAGAGGGTTGTACGCTTTACGGGGTCATTGTTTAAAAATGGCCGTTTTACTCTTTTCATCCAACACCACCCGACACGTATCTCTCTCGAGCACACAATCAATTTTAAATGTTTCCTGCGTGCCCAGGATGGTGCGTGAATAGGTCAGCGACCAATGTTGCTTTGACTCTATTTCGCGAATGCCGGAGCGTTTCATGCTATAACCGAAGGGGGCGTCGGCAAAAAAGGTCACTAATTCACTCGTTGATTTAGCGGAGACCAAGGGGCCTGTGAAGAATGGAACCATCTTTTCGTACTGCTGATTTTTATGCAGCACCTGCAGGTAGGAAAGGATGTCGGTGTTGTAAAAGCTCAATGGAGTTCGAAACAAAAAGCTTTCGTTTTGCCCGTAGGTCGCGCAGGCGAGACAGAGTGAAATAAGCAGTGCTGAGAAATGCTTCATGCTACGATTTTTTTTGTTTCAATAATACGTGTTCTTCCCAAAACCTTTTATTCAAGGCATACTCCTCAGCCGGTTGGCCCTTCTGCGCAAACGGCCGCGCATAGCTGCCGGGAAAGGCGGTGATGATGGAGAGGCCTTCGGGTGTTTCATCGGCTATAACACAAAATTGATTTGTTTCCGGGAGACGGTCAACAAATCCAATTTCAATCGTATAGCCTTCACGAACTTGTCTGGAGATTTGTTCCTCGCGGAGGTCGCGGCGAAAAGCCAGACCACACGTCCCTATCGGAAGTCCATCAGTCGATTTGAAAGCATATGCACTTCGCACCTTCGATTGTTTTATTACCTGCTCTGGTGTAATTTCATTAATAATCAGTACAAGCGCTTCTGGCGACGCAATGACGTCCGTATAGAAATGGCTGCCTGCCAAATCTGTCTGCAAGAAATGACGGGCGACATGCTCGCGTTGAGCGACGGATAAATAAAATGGCTTACTCACTTCTTCTCTGATTTCTTTCAATGAATTTTTGAATTTTGCGCTTCAATTTCTGCGCATGAAGTGGGAATAGATAACCATGATGAGAGCGTCGTTGATGGGAAGGGCCATTGGTTTAATTGAGTATGATAATTAGGAAGAACGTTGTAAATATGCATGCAAATAAGCGTAATGTTCAAATCGTTTTTCTTGACTTTGTGCAATTGGATTCTACTTTCCAGCTCCATTTGGTCCCACGAGCTTCAAATGGTGATTCATTTTTATTCGATTTTACCTGGAAGGTTATCATTAATTTCGAGCAATCTGCTTGTGTTGGTTGCATAAGGGGTTTGTTGATTCAAGAGCGGATAAGATTCGAATTAAATCAATATTAATTTAAAGGGGCAAATGAGTGACGTAAATACGATGTCAAGTTTATCGGCAGAAACAATGGAAGAACTGTTTCAGAAGTCCATTCGAGATTCTCGCAAATTTTTAGCTTTTTCCTTGCTTTGGATTTCAGCATTCATTGCGTTGCACTTCCTTACTTCGAATGAGGTATTGAAACAAGCCATCTTTCGTGCTTTTTTATATGCAACAGGATTCTGGTTATTCATGAATTTGTTTAAGCAACTCGTTGTATATCGCTTGTTGTCGGTGAGGCTGGCAGATGTAAAGGATGCTCGCTTGGGCAATTTTGATGTTAATGAGATTCGTGAAATAGTGAATGAGGTTCTTGATGCAACTGCTACTCATGAGCGGCCTGAGGTCTATATTATGAAGGTTGACGCAGTTAATGCCATGGCCGTAAACGTCTATTTGTTGAACTTTATAAAAATGGCGAATGCATTATACATTGGCGATAAGTCGTTCAGTTGTTTGAGCAAGGAGGAGCTAAAGGCGTTGATTTACCATGAGATGGGACATTTCAATAAATACATGTATGCAGAGTCAAATATGCTCGGGTTGAATTTGTTCTATTTCATGATTCTGCCTATTTCGTTTATCATTTTCTTTCATGGATTCTGGATGAAGTCCTTTTTTGTAATCGGATTGTTAATTGCTCTGTTGTATCTCTTTCAAAGTGTTCGAAAATCGCAGAATAATGACAATCATATACTGGAGTATTTATGCGATTTGACTGCAGCCAAAAAGACCGGGAAACTTGTAACTATCAACATGCTTATTGAAGTTGCGCGTCAGAATGTAGTAAATGAGGATGAAAAGCGCAAGGAGATTCTGAAGAGCATATTGGTGCCTGTCAATCGGACTCTGGTAGATTGGTCGCTTTTTGATACGCATTTGGTCAATGGTAAAATTGAAAAGGAGGAATATGATTTACTCATCGAGAATCTCCTCAACAATCAAAACCCCCAATTATTCGAGCATACAGCAGTCGACCATAACTCGCGAAGCCATCCAAGCCTGACCAACCGAGTGTTGTTTTTGCATAGGAATGCGAAATCACACTAGCGTGAAAGCTCCCCCGACAACTGAAGTGTTTGAAAATAGAGTATCAAACAATTCAATAACCCCTTAGAATTTAATCAGGGTTGTATTATATTCATGGTTCTAATGAATATAAATCTTACGGATTCTCACATAAAAATCACATCATGGCAAACAACGATATACCCATCATTGTTAAGCAAACAGAACCAATCGAAAACTCTGATTCCATTATTGTCCGCAACCTGGCAGAATCCGATTTGGATAGTGTAACCGAACTGTGGCTGAAGCTCATCGAGGAGCATGCGACAAACGATCCGGTGTACTTTGCTTCGTTTCGAAACAACAGGCAGCGAAAACGCCGACATCTCGAGATTACTTTACGCGATAGCTTTGAGCAAGCATGGGTAGCAGTTCATCGGGAATATGTGATTGGCTTTTGCACCTCATATGTGTCGTATGCCGAGAGTATGCACAATCGCCGCACGGAGGCTACCCTGGGCGACATATATGTTGAGCCGGCTTACCGAAGCGGGGGAGTGGGTTCGCTGTTGCTGCATGAGGCGATTGAATGGGCCAAAATCATGGAGGCCGACGATTTACAATTGCACGTGCATAGCGCTAACAGCGAAGCAGTCGCCTATTATGAAGGCCAGGGGTTTAAACAGAAGTTTCAAGTCATGTCCTTGGCCTTATAATCATTCAACCCGGGTCTGTGAGACCGCCAGTTGAAATTCAATACGGGTATACACCTTCGCCATCACCAACTCCTTCAACCACATATACCGAGTCCTAGCTCGCAAGATTAATTTCATAATCCACTATTCCTGTATTCGTGTCCGAGATACTTACTGCACAATATCCCATTTCTTTCCTCGTATATAAGATTGAATCCCATCCTCAACCTAAAAACCTTACGCTCATGGATCTACTTCATGTGTTCTATTTGCTCGGTGCCGGCCTCACAGGTTCGCGATACTATTGCAGCGTGTTGTGGCCGAACAGATATGGTGGATCATTCAGGGATGAATTGTTGGCCATTCTGATGTTGGGTTTATTGTGGTTGGGTAGCGTCATGATTACAGCTGTGCTCGGTTATATAGTCTTTGATGTGCAGCTCATCTCTGATTTGGCATCTTGGCATCCCTTTCAAAGTAAGTGGTTATGCTGGATCAATGTTGGTCAATTTGGTTCAGGCTCCCTCGCTATCACCTTGTTGTTGTTTTTTGACTCTACACGAAAAGAGATATTCGTGCTATTTAATCCGTTGATGGATTTCGTGTTGATCAGTGTTTTCTATGCGGTGTTCTTTCCTGCAGTCCTATTGGTATTATGGATTGCTGACCTCGCCCTAGTTAGTTTTTTCTAACCCTTAAATACTTACAACCTATGAAAACTGCACTTGTTGTTGCCGCCTTTGCGTGGACTGCCTTTTGCGCCGTATCCCATATTCGTATTGAAGCCAAGAAAAAAGGGGAAAGTTTGGCGTTTGCCGATCAGAAATTTGGGTATATCATTCAGGTGGCTGTCTACTGGATGATCACTGGATTGCTGGTGTGAAAAGTCTGTGCACAATCATCAATCAAAAATCATAGTAGGTTGCCTGTGTATTCATCGTACTTTTACGATAAATAAAACAGCCCATGGCAACAGCCAAGATTGAAGAGTTCTCTTTAAAGCACAACAAGGTGGCAGCGATGCTCAAAGCCATGGGACATCCGGCGCGTGTGGCTATTGTAGAGTATCTGCTTCGTCGCGACAGCTGTGTGTGCGGAGACATTGTTGATCAACTCCCCTTGGCACAAGCTACGGTATCGCAACACCTAAAGGCGTTGAAAGAAGCTACCATCATACAAGGTACTGTCGAGGGCACTTCTGTGTGCTACTGCATTGATGAAAAAGCCATGCAGTTTCTCAAGAGCTATTTCCAAGTACTCAATGAACGTATGGACAATCAAAAAGGCAAATGCTGTTAGAACGAAATCATTAAAAAGAACATGAAACTATCTGAATTCAAAACGCAACTGCAAGGCATGCAGAGCTTGTCTTTCATTCAGCCCAACGGTTCACCTGTTCCCGCACATTTTCACATCACCGAGGCAGGTGTTACCACCAAACACTTTATAGACTGCGGCGGAATCGAACGCGTCGAGAAGTATGTGAGCTTTCAGCTTTGGGTGGCCGACGATGTGCAACACCGTCTGCAACCGAAAAAATTGCTCGACATCATTGGTATGGCGAGCGCTATAATAGGCACCGATGATCCGGAGGTAGAGGTGGAGTATCAAGGCGTGACCATAGGCCGCTTCGGACTCGATGCCGACTATGGCCAATTGCTGCTCACAACGAAACTTACCAATTGCCTGGCTCCCGACAGTTGCGGCGTACCGTCTGCCAAACAAAAAATCAACTTATCCGAAATCGCTTCAACGGGTGCATCGTCCTGCACACCTGGAGGGCGCTGCTGCTAATACCATGAAAGACTTTATCATCAAATATAAAAAGCCAATCATCATAACACTTTCGGTGACTGTGCTTCAGCTCATCTTCGGCTTCGACCCGAAGTTTACCCTCATCAACATCATCTGGTTATTCGTGTAACACTATGAAAAACATCTTAGTTCTCTGCACAGGCAATAGCTGCCGAAGCCAAATAGCTGAAGGTTACTTGCGGCTGTTTGCCGGTGAAAAGGCACAGGTGTTTAGTGCCGGAGTGGAAACACATGGCGTCAATCCGCGCGCTATTGCCACCATGAAGGAAGACGGCATGGACATTTCCGGTCATACGTCCAATCATGTAGACGAATACCGCGACATCGATTTCGACTTCGTCATTACCGTATGCGACCATGCCCGCGAGGTGTGTCCTTACTTCCCCACGAACGCCCGGAAGTTTCATCACAACTTTCCGGATCCGGCCAAAGCCACGGGCGATGAGGCCACTGTCACAGGTGCATTTGCTGCGGTGCGCGAGGAAATTAAGACGTATTGTGAGGTGTGGGTGAAGGAGAATATTCGCTAGAGGTTTAAATGGCGCGGGCTTAGCGCAGCTAGCCCGTGCCGAAACTGGGGTGAGCCTTCGGCTCAAGATAGCAAATGCTATTGATAGACTCAGCACGGGCTACGCTGCGCTAAGTCCGCGCTATGGGGCTGGCTTAGCGCAGCTTAGCCCGTGCCGAAACTAACTTGAGCCTTCGACTCAAAATGGCAAATGCCATCGATAGCCTCAGCACGGGCTACGCTCCGCTAAGCCCGCGCTATGGGGAATGAAGCACTTATTTTTTGCAACCAATCGCCTTGATGTGATATAGCAAAAATTAGTGATAGCAGAGTGTATTCTCCCAAGCGTTATTTACACAAAAAAAATTATGCGCTCACTTCTACTGTATTTTACTTTTTTATTGCTTACTGCTTTTCCATCGCTTGCCCAATTGACGAATGCTTGGCGTGTGAACACGGATATGGGCACAGTCGACCGAAAGCAAATCCAAGAAGCGCCATCGGGCAATATCATTATATCCAGAATGGATACCTATAATGGTATTGGTGATGGCAACGATCTGGTGCAGTCCTACACTTCCGACGGAACATTTATGTGGAGTTTCGGCGAAGAAGATTTTTTTGATGGATCCAACAGTAACTTCATTGACATCGATCTAGATGCTGATGGCAACATCTATTTATGTGGGTCGAATTTCCCGCAGAATAGCTTATATCCAAAGACGGAGATCATCAAACTTTCACCAAGTGGGGAGGAGCTTTGGCGCATAAACTTTACACTGCAGCTGAGCTGGTCAGAGATGGTCTATGAAATCGAAATCACCGAGGATAACCGTATCTTCTGTTTGGCGCAGCTCTTTCAAGATACGCTGCAGTCGATAGGTCCGGTGTTTATCGAAATTTCTGCCGATGGCGCTGTCTTGCAGCTGCAAGAAGATTCAAACTTTGAAATTGGATATTCCGAATTATTTGCACCCGG
>CAMBPD010000145.1 GCA_945869405.1 Chryseobacterium gleum
CGTTGTTGTCGTCTAGCTCTATGTCGAAGCGGATTTGTTCGAGTTTCATGGGGGCAAATGTAGGGCGTGGTCAGCGTTTGCCAGGCACATAAGCTGAAAGGAGGTGCTGATTATTGCTTTCGGCAAGCAATGTTTCCATGCTGGTTTGAGGGTATTTCAGCATGTAACTTCGAATGATGTTCCACCCCAGCCATACGCCCAGTTGCGGCGCGCTCTCTTGCGGAACTCCTGTAGCTGAGGTAAACGGACCATCGACAAACCATTTGTTTATTTCGAAGGGTTTGGATTGATACATGGTCTTTTCATTGGCCAGTGTTTTCCAAATTTGTTCTTCGCCTGCTTGTGCCCAATTCCATTGTTTTGTGCTCCAACTCATAAGGGTAGAGTCGGCAAGGTGGGGCGCAAGGGCCTCAGCCACGTACATAATTTTTCCATAAAAAATAAGCTCAGACAGCAGGTCCTTTTGTTGGTAGAGGTTGCGCGCCTTCCATGCGGAAAACCCCTTTACAGCATCTGCTAGGATGTAACGTTCGTTCATGTTTTCCTTCATATACGAGGGGAACATATCGGGCGATAGTTGCTGTGTAATCTCATGTGAGCCGCCAAGATAGCAGTCGAGCGCTATGCCGATAAGGCTGTCTGTGGTAGCAATGCTTCTGTTCCATGCCGAGCAGTAGTATACGATCTCCGGTATTGGTTGGTCAGCAAAGAAGTGATGCCAGCGCTGCACGACCTCTGTGAATTCTTCATCGAGTTTAGCTCGTTTTTCTGCGGGGAATAGCTCCACTACGGCTTTGTGAGTTGCTGCAATTTGCGGGTCGTTCACAAACAGGCCAAGCAACGCTCCTGCGCTATCACTTCCGCAGGCAGCAATGCGTAGATCGTCTTCCACAAAGCCGCAAAAGAAGCTGCCGTAGGCCGAACGCAATGAGTCGGCGCATTGCTTGGGCTTATGAAAATCACAGGCAAACAAATCCATGTCGAATGAGCGTGAGGCAACTTTTATTTTCGCTGTCTCTGGCTTTATTTCGACCTGTTTAAGTGGCTTATCGTTGTTGCATCCACAGGCAGCTATGAATAACATGGCCACACATAGGGTTGGCACATTGGAAAAATGGGATAGATTTGAAAATCTCATAAAGACAATTTTATAACAGTTAAATGTATCGTATGAAAAAAAATGTGATGTTCATCCTTGTTGCAATGCTAACAACTATGGCATTTGCCCAAACACCCCCTGTCGTTACGCCCACCAAGAGCTGGAAAATTGCATTGCATGTTGACCCCAATATCTCTTGGATGAAGCCAGACAACAAGAGTATTACAGCTGGAGATAATAAACTAAATTTTGGATTTGGTGTGGCCATAGATAAAATGTTCACAAACAATTATGCCATTGGAACTGGTTTCAACATTGTGAACACTGGAGGTCAATTGTCGTATTTCGATGAGCGCACCACAGATGATGGTAAGCGCACTATTGCTCGGATGGAAAGGACTTATATGCTCAAGTATGCCGAGGTTCCTTTAACCTTGAAATTGCGCACCAATGAAATTGGTTATATCACCTATTGGGCGCAGGTGGGTGTTGGTTTGGGTATAAACATTAAGGCAAAAGCAGATGATAATATTGATTACAAAAAGCTCGAGAACGGCACCAACCCGGATACGCTTCGTTGGATTGATGCAGGATCCATTTCTGATGAGTCCATCGAAGCTGAAGACATAGGCGACGACATCGGTATTTTCAGAACAAGTCTCATTCTCGCTGGAGGTATTGAATACAACCTCAGTGGCGATGCGAGCATTGTTGCTGGTTTATGTTACAATAATGCATTCAGCAACGTTTTGAAGGGCGACGGTGTGGCCGATTCGAACAATGAGCCGGATATAAACCAAGTGAATAACATTCCAAAGTCATTCGACTTGAAGGGCATCAGTAATTTCATTTCATTACAAGTCGGGATTTTGTTTTAAGTAACTCATAGCATTCAATGAAAAGTCCTGCCATCTTTGGCGGGACTTTTTATTTTTTTATTATGAATCATCAATCGGTTATAGACCACATTGTACACTGGCTGTCAAATTATTCTGCGGCAAGCGGCACCAATGGGTTTGTTGTGGGAGTGAGTGGAGGTATCGATTCCGCATTAACCTCCACATTGTGTGCTTTGACGGGGCGTAAAACATTGGCGCTTGAGATGCCTATTCACCAAGCACCCAGCCAAGTGTCGCGTGCTCAAGAGCATAATACTTGGCTAAAGAATAAATTCTCAAATGTGATCGATGCGAATGTGGATCTTACGCCTTCGTATGAGTTGTTTATGCAATCGATGAAGGTTGCCTCAGACAATGAACATACGCAGCACCTCGCAATGGCCAACACGCGCTCTCGCTTGCGCATGACGGCACTCTATTACCACGCGGGTATTCATGGGCTGCTCGTTGCCGGCACGGGCAACAAAGTAGAGGACTTCGGCATAGGTTTCTACACGAAGTATGGTGATGGCGGCGTTGACATTTCTCCGATTGCTGATTTGATGAAAACGGAGGTCTATGAGTTGGCTGCCTTTTTAGGCGTGGCGCAATCCATTCAATTAGCAGCGCCTACCGATGGCTTGTGGGGTGATGATCGCTCCGACGAGGCACAGATAGGAGCTAGTTATCCTGAATTGGAGTGGGCCATGAAATATGAGGAGTCGAGGCCTGAAGCAACCGAAATTTTATCAGAACGACAAAAAGAAGTGTTGGCTATTTATCGTAGAATGAATGCTGCGAATCAGCATAAGATGCGACCTATACCGGTGTGTGAGATACCACGTGAGTTGAACTAATGTGCAGTGGCGAGTGAGTCCAGAACATTCGCCATTCGCCACTAGGCATTTGTCACTTTCTTAAAAATATCCTCCAGTCTCTCATTCCCCTTTGCGAGCTCTTTTACGTTCAGATTGTCGGCCACGATAGTGCCGCGGTCAATAATGAATGCTTTGTCGCACATGGCCTCCACTTCTTGCATAATGTGAGTGGAAAGCATAACCGTTTTTGTTTTCCCCACAGAAATGATGAGGTTTCGAATTTCAATCAATTGATTGGGATCAAGTCCACTTGTTGGTTCGTCGAGAATCAACACCTGAGGGTCGTGTATAAGTGCCTGTGCAAGCCCCACGCGCTGGCGGTAACCTTTCGAGAGGGCTTCGATTTTTTTGTGTGCCTCTAGTTGAAGCCCAACGGTGTCAATCATCTCTTCCACACGCGTTTTCAAGTTGGGTATTTTATACATGCCACCCACGAATGAGAGGTATTCGCGCACATACATGTCTGTGTATAAGGGGTTGTGTTCCGGCAGATATCCAATACAGCGCTTGGCCGCTGTGCTTTGCTCCATGACGTCGAATCCGCAAACCGTAACCTTGCCTTCATTGGGGGGGATGTAGCAAGCAATAATTTTCATCATAGTGCTCTTTCCGGCACCATTGGGACCCAGAAAACCAACGATTTGTCCGCGGCCTATTTCGAAAGATACCCCGTTCAATGCTCGTTGCGAGCCATAGGTTTTCGAAACTTTTTCAACTACAATTGACATGGAGGAGTGATCAGGCTGCAAACCTAAACAATATTGGAGAAGGTAACGGCCTTGGCGCCGTGCTTTGGATTGTTTAGTGTGTTTCCCTTACATTGCTCTTGAAAATCGTAGATTTACGGTTGTTCTATACCTTCTACTAAACTAATCAATCAGCATATGAAACTTATGCAACACCTCTGGAAAGAGGGAAAGGGTTGGGAAACTCCCCCCACTGCGCCATCGTTTCAACCCAACTTGGTGTTGGCTTTCGGATGCGTTGACACATTAGCAAACGATCCGATTTACGCAGAAATTCGAAAAATTTATCCGAATTCAGATGTTGTTTTTGCGAGTACTGCAGGAGAGATTCACGGCGCTGAGGTATTCGATCATACCGTGAGTGTCACTGCTTGTTTGTTCGAGAAAACGGGTGTTAAAGTTGTGGAAGGCATTGTGTCTGATTACGCGAATAGTTTTGACTGCGGGAAATCGATTACCCAAAAACTCATGGCTCCAGACTTATGCCACATCTTGATTTTATCGGATGGGATTTTGGTGAATGGAGATGATTTGTTGAGGGGGGTGAACCACGAAATTCCCGCTGATGTTATTGTAACAGGCGGTTTGGCTGCCGATTCTGGTCGCTTCACGAAAACACTTGTGGGGGCAAATCGAACGCCGGAAACAAACCGCATCGTAGCAATTGGTTTCTACGGTAAACAACTGAAAATTACCCATGGGTCGAACGGCGGCTGGGATCCATTTGGTCCTGTGCGCGAGGTAACGAAAGCGTTTGATAACGTGTTGTTCGAATTGGACGGTGAGAATGCGCTCGACATCTACAAGCGATATTTAGGTCCCCGAGCTAGTGAATTGCCGGGTTCGGCACTGTTGTTTCCACTTGGCATATTGAGTAACGATGGCCAAAGTCAGTTGGTTCGTACCATTTTAGGTATTGATGAGGTCGAGGGTTCGCTTCGATTTGCGGGTAATATACCTATGGGAGCACAGGTGCAGTTTATGATGGCGAACTTTGATCGTTTGGTGGATGGAGCTGCGAAGGCTGCTGAACAATCCGATGATCAATCACCGGAATTGGTTGTCATGGTAACTTGCGTGGGAAGAAAGTTGGTGCTCAACCAACGCATCGAAGAAGAGGTTGAATCGGTTTGTCATTTTTTCGGACCCAATGCAGCGTATACAGGATTTTACTCAAATGGCGAGATATCGCCTCAATTGGGGAGCACACAATGTTCGCTTCACAACCAAACGATGACCATTACAGCTTACCACGAAGTTTAATGACCGGAAAAGGGTACCATCGTTTGTTGGAGCGACAGTTGAAGAAGTTTTTTTCGGGTTATCCCGAAATACCTACTCAGTGGGAAAAGTTCTTAGAAGCGATAAGCAATAGTTACGCCCATTCAGACAACGATCGTTTGCTGATTGAAACCGCAATACGGGAAAGCAGCAACGAACTGACCGCAAGGAAGGAGGCTCTCAAGGAGTTGCTAGAGAGTCAGTCCTATGTGCTTGAAGCACTGCGTAATTCGGCTTCATCTCTTTTTCCCGAGCGTGCAGCTTTGGAAAATGAAGACTTGCTCGGGCTCGCAGATGCAGTTCAGAGAGAGATAAACAAGCGTCAAGTGGCAGAAGGGCAGAAGGCACAATCTGATCAGCGTTTGTTGGACATTATAGATAGTTTGAATCTCGGCATGGCGCGTTACGATTTGCAAGGCAGATTAACCCATGTAGAGCGACGCTTTGCAGAGTTATTCGGGAAGTCGACAGAGGAAATGGTGGGGCTTAAGGCCGCAGATTTTCCTGTTGCTGTGTTGCAAGCGGAGGAGTTGTCAGACGCACAACCGATGGAGTTTTCTTTTCTTCATAGGGTATTTGAGTCTCCATTTCTATCAACCGATGGGATAGAGCTTTGGCTGCTTTGCACTACTGCCCCATTGCACGACGATGCCAGGCAGGTGGAGGGCGGGGTAATAGTCGTTTTCGACATCACTTCGCGTAAAAATATGGAGCGGGAAATGCGTGAAGCCAAGAAGTCGGCAGAGGCGGGTTTAGAACTTCGCAAGACAATTCTAGCCAATGTGAGTCATGAATTGAGAACGCCCATAAATGCGATTGTAGGAATGTCGGCATTGCTCTCGGCTACAAGCCTAACAAGTCAGCAACAGGAGTATATAAAAACGATGCGGTTTTCCTCAGATGGGTTATTGGTACTGATTGATGATTTGTTGGATGTTTCTCGAATTGAAGCGGGAAAAGTGGAATTGGAGGAAGTGGAGTTTTCGCTTGGCGAGAACTTTACGCAGCTAACCAAAGCTTTGCAGTTGCGTGCCAATGAAAAGGGGTTGAACTTTGAATTTCACATTGACCATTCGATAGCGCCTCATTCATTGGGCGATGTGCATCGGTTGAACCAAGTGATCACCAACCTCATCAACAACGCCATCAAGTTTACGCTTGAAGGGGGTGTTCGTCTTGAAATTGTTCTTGTAGAAAATTCGGAGAAAGTGCAGAGGGTTCGTTTCAGCGTAAGCGACACAGGAATAGGGATTGCCGCCGATCGTCAGGGGTCCGTATTCTCTGCATTTACTCAGGAAGATAGCAGCACAACGCGCAAGTATGGGGGCACGGGTTTGGGTCTCGCCATTTCCAGAAAGATTGTTGAGTTGATGAGCAGTGAATTGATGCTCACAAGCGAAAAGCATAGAGGTTCTACTTTTTACTTTGTCATTGATTTGAAGAAGTCTGAATCGGAATCGGTGGAGCAAAAGATATTTGCGCCAGACTTGCAGGGCTCTCGAGTTTTGTTGGTCGAAGACAATAAGGTGAATCAGTTTTTGGCTCAAGCGATGCTCAAGTCGTGGCATGCAGAAGTCGTTATTAGCGAAGATGGCTTGGATGCTGTTGAGCGCTTGAAAATTGAATCATACGATTTGGTGTTGATGGATTTGCAAATGCCTGTGATGGATGGTTTCGAGGCCACCGTTCATATTCGTGAGCAGTTGAAGT
>CAMBPD010000146.1 GCA_945869405.1 Chryseobacterium gleum
AGTGCGCCTCATCGATGCCTTTACGGATTTGTTGGATCTCTTAGACGTTTGGGATTTGTGGTGAAAGAGATCAAGAAGGAGGGTCGACCGGCATTGGACTCGAGGTTTTTTCTCAAGATTCATTTTTATGGCTATCTCCATGTGTTGAGAAGCAGCCATTGCAACTCAGTATTTCGGGCATTCGCTTTCCAGCCTGCGGCTGCTTGGTGGATTTACTCCCAACGACCACAGCATTGCCGATTTCCGCAAAGCCATTCCCAAGGCACTGCGTAACACGTTCAAATTATTCGTGCTAATTGATAGCCGGAATTTGGTAAGATCATTCTGGCCTTTTGCAAAAACAACCTTATAGGCTCAAAAATGGCGTTGTCATTTTTCCGAATGGAAGATTTCTTGACTTGCCTGAATAGGATCGTAAAGTATTTGTGGGCCAGGGGAGAGGCGGTAATTCAAGACACCCATAACGGTTTTCAGTTACTCTAAGGTGACGATTTCTATGAACTAAACTGCCTAGCAAGAAGAAAATTTGTTACGGAGTACAAAGCTTTATTTATCCACTGAACTGCTACTTTTGCGTAGTAGCAGTTATGCTCTGGTATTATTGTTTTATTACTCTAAATACTTGTTTCGTTTCTTCACTTCAACTTGCTAATGCAAAGTAAGAACTAAAAAATTCTACTTTGCCCAATGATCAAATACCAACGAATCAACAGCGCTGAACCAGCGGCTATCGCTAGCATACTTTTACCTGATGTGCTCTTCTCAAATTCTTACTTCCACAAAATACATTTCAATTTCACCTTTTCCTTTTGCAGTTATTTTTCCACGATGTATGCAATTGAATTTGTCTTTCACCAATTCATAGGTTGTGCCGCTTACGTTTACCTTACCCACCTCACCTG
Organism: Chryseobacterium gleum; assembly: GCA_945869405.1. Classification (GTDB taxonomy): domain Bacteria; phylum Bacteroidota; class Bacteroidia; order Flavobacteriales_D; family Sanyastnellaceae; genus JAIBBG01. Next base: position 903 of record CAMBPD010000146.1, read on the forward strand.
ATGATTCCATGCGGCTTGCCGTGTTTACAGTATCACCCCAAATATCGTAAGCAAATTTTTTGACCCCAACAATTCCTGCAACTACAGGCCCTGAGTGAATACCAATTCTTATTTCGAAAAATAATTGTCCGGATGCTTCTTTTATCGCCTTGTGTTCATGCATGAATTGTTGAATTTCCAAGGCTGCCAAAACCACATCATTGGCATGTGTCGAATTTGAGGTAGGCAATCCGCCTGCTGCCATATACGCATCACCAATTGTTTTTATTTTTTCTACACCATGCTTATGCATGATATGGTCGAAGGCAGAAAAACATTCGTTGATTTCTCTAACTAATTCTTTTGGAGAGAGTTTTTCTGAAAGTTGAGTGAAGCCTTTAAAGTCGGTGAACATGACTGTTACTCCTTCAAATTGCTTTGCATCGGCACTGCCTTTTGCTTTCAGTTCTGCAGCTACTTCAGAAGGAAGAATGTTTAATAGGAGTTCATCACTTTCCTTTTTACCTGTAGCAATCTTATTTCGTTGGAGGAAGAACACAATTGAGAAGATCAGCAGCACAATCAATCCTCCCGTTAAAAAATTCCGGGTAATGGCGGCAACCTCTCTCTCGTTTTCAAGACTCGTAATAGTTCCTTCGGCTTCTGCAATTTTCTGTTCTGTTTCAAAAGTTATTTGTCTATTGTTGCGCTCATCTGTTTTCAATTGTTCATGCAAATCAGTGTACTGAAAAAAAGTTTCATTTGCATTTTTAACATCACCTAATTTCAAATACACTTCAATCAAAAGACGGTATTCATTTATTAAATCTTCTCTTAAATTTCCTAATCTTGGAATTTCTGCGTTAAGTAATGCAGCCGCCTCCTTAAATCGATTTTGCTTCATTTTCAAAAGAGCGAGATAATAGTTGGGTGTTAATCTACCATCAACAGTGTTGGCCGGCATATCATATTCCTCTATGAGATTATTACATTTATTTAAATAAAATTCTGATGAATCAAGTCGATCCGTCTGCAGGTAATAAATCCCTTTTACTAAATAGCAATTAGCAACGGATACGTTTGAACTCTTGTCGTCGTTAAGGGCAATATTCAAGAAGTAAATAACACTGTCGAGTTCGTTCAACATCAATTTTGCGTAGGCAATATTTTTATAGACGTATGAGTAAGTCGAAGTTTCTGGTTTATCTGTTAACCTAAACTTAAGAGCGGAACGTGAGTATAAAATGGCGCTATGATAATCCCCTATATCATTGTATATTTTCCCTACAACTGAAGTGTTATTTTCCCATGCGCTGCGACCTGATCCATATAAAGATTGAACAAGGTCATTTTCGTTTAAATAAAGTATTGATTTTTTATAGTAATAAATGGAGAGGTCATTTAATCCTTTTGTTGCATAGAATCCTCCATGCACATAATAGCATATGGAAATAGCTGCCGAATCATTTTTTTGTAAGAACAATTTAAGTTGTGTCGTGTAGTAATCAAAACCATCTTGCAATTTATCCGATAGGCGAAAGGGGATTCTCATGCTTGATAGCATGTACAGGCAGAGAGTTCTTTCATCGGCATTTTGAGTCGCTTTGTATCGGTTAATTATTTCCGTACCAAAATCAATTGCTTTATAGTATTGTTGCGAATTTATAATAGCATTGTAAAGCTCTAATTCTATGCTGGTGTAAAAAATTGATTTGTCAATGCCTATAAATTCTTTTGCTTTATGTTGAATTTGCTTTATTGAGTTATCATCAAGAACGATAGTATGAATTGTTCTCAATCCATTTGCAAAAGCTATCGTGTCTATTCCACTCGTGGTTTTTGCTTTGTTGAAGTAAAATAGGGTTGAATCAACATTCACGCTTTGGTGTTGAGTGTTAATTAGTGTGGTTTGCTCACCTTTTACGGTTGTAGTTAAAAAAGCAATAATTAAAATTAAAAAAATGTTTTTCATAAATTCGTTTTATGCTTGTTTAACGCAAAAATATCAGGTGCAAAAAGTGTTGCTATTAAAAGAAAAAAAAAGCTTTTTCATATTCCGTTTGTTTTTTGCCGTTAGCTTAACGTTACAATGTCGCCCAGGCATAGCCCTTAACGTTCCGTGAGCAGGCGCTCGTCGTTCCCCTTTGATGCACTTGCGGCAGGGTTAAGGCGCTTGCACGCTGGTAAGCATTGGCTATTTTTCTTTTTATTTCCTTCAGAAATTAATTGGTCTAAATAGCCTCGCTCTTTTTAAAACTCATATTCATAATTTCGAGACTTAATTTATTTCTAATTTGACGCATTCAATAGCTTTCATTGCATCAAATGTTTTTGGGTCTCTTTTATTCTTCGTTTCCATAATTGAAAATTTCTTTTGGAGTTCTTATTTCAATCATTTGGTGACCATTTCGAAATTTAATTCTGTTCTAGTCTCTGAAACGATCAATGTTAACAATATGTTTCAAATTCAGCTAATTAGAACATCCGCAGGGAGGAGTGTTGCAATTTCAATAGGTTCTCACTCGGCTCTACTATTTTTCCCAACAACTTTCGCTTCAATATACTCATCGCCTAATTCTGAAGCATCTTGTGATAACTTCATTTAAACAGGATAATCTGCCGATAGAAGGGGTGGCCATGAATATCCTCTGCAACTGCAGCAAGTTGGCGATTTCGAAGCTTCTAATCCTAATCCAGCCGAGGCTCCTATGATGGTTATGTTCATTCTGCTTCGTTTTTAATTCGGCAATTAGGCCATTGAAGTCGTTGCTTATTGCCACAATAACATTATCAAGTCCAATAACGTAGCCGCTTTTGATTTTTGCTTTTATGCTGCAATATATCACCCCAACATCCGCCCCCACACATACCTCACCATCTCCTTCATCCGCATCACAACCGATGCGCGAGGCACACGTTCCAAACCTCGCTGCGAAAACGCGCACCATATCTTCTGCAGCTTAGGCAAGTAAGGTGCGAAGTTGCGAATAGGGTAGTGGTTCCAACTCCCAAAACCACGTACATAGGTGGCGTACGCTTGCAGGTCAATATCCCCAGGCGAATGCGCCGGGAAAACAACCGCGCCAGAACTCTTGCTGGATGGCGAGAGCACACGCACATAGACAGGCGTGGTGGGGTGGGCGAATAGTATATTTCGCTTGGCATAATACGCTATCCAGTCGCGGCCGTGTTCGCCGTAAAACAAGGAGTTGATGAAGTTGTCGGCCACGCCCTCTCCGCGGTTGAGCGTGATGGCGTGATCCTTCTTGTGTATGCACGTAGCCGCTATCCACGACCGCTGCTGCTGAGTGGTGCGGCCGGTAGTAAGGTCGTGAAAGGTGTGAAAGCGGTCCGCATAGAGGTCGAAGTCCAATTGTGAGGCAATCTCTAACGTGTGGGGAAGTATAATATCGTCGTCGTCGAGCTTCACAAGGTAGTCGGCCCAGTCGATGAGGGCTTGCACATCCAGCCGCTCATACACGGCGTGCAAACTCCCGGCACTCGTTGCATCAACTGTTTGAACGGGCCCTTCTATTCGCTCTTCTTCACCCATGCGCAGTGCCTTCCACTCGGTATAGGTCTGGGCCTTCAACGACTCGTCCATGAGCTCGAGCAGTCCTTGGCGAAGAGCAGATCGCTTTGCCGTGGGGGTCAGGTGGGTGATGAATAGAAACTTCTTCGGGCTCATACTGCAATGGGGCAAGCGGCTAGTGGGCTGCGGTTTCTATGCGTTGCTTGAATTCTTCGAACGATACTAAATTCAATTGTTCCGTGCGGTGTTGAACAAAATGGCTAAACTCGAAAAAACCGTTGGGTTTCTGCAGCGGTGCGCCAATGTTGTGGGCCTTCGAGATGACGCCCACACCCCAGTCGGTGTCGACACAGCACGAGAAAAGAGAAGGTTCGGAGCGCCATTTCACAAACGCCTTCCACGTGGTGCCGTTCCAAAAGTTGCCCGCTGGCGACTCGCGGTAGTTGTGCGCCTCGCGGGCATGCCATTCGGTGGGCGGATTGCAGTCGTGCAGCACGATGAAACCATCGTCTTTGATAAACTGCAGCGCATTGCGAATGTCTTTGTCGACCTGTTCGGCCACATGCAACCCGTCGATGAAGATGACATCGAACCGGGTGTCGGCCGAGAGCACTTCGCCTTTCGACAACTGCTCGAAAAATTGGTCGCTCGTCATGGGGAAGTCGACCGGGTTTGGCGCAAACTCAATTCCGGGGTCGACGCTGTATTTGCGTGTTGCTTTGATCTTTTCAAAGTTTTTACTTGGGTCGCGCACGCCAATTTCAAGGTAGGTAGTGTCGCCTGCCACGCGCGAAAGCAGGTAGTTGATCACCTGGCTCCTTGCCGTGCGCTTGGCAATCTCTTCCAGGCTCAACGTGCGAACGTGCAGGTGCGTGCTATCGTTTATAACCAATTTGCCTTTGAAATAATACAGAATAGGCTTTATGCGCAGCAGCGATTGCTTGAGGTTCATGGCGGTATGCAATAATGGGTAAGTTTTGAAGAACATCACTCAACGGATATTTCTTTTGACCTATTATTGGTTTCAATATTAAACACATTTACAGTTTTATGGATACTCAAAAAGTAGACATGTACATCATGTCGAACGCTCGGTATTTCGAGTCGCATCAAATTCCGGTAATTCGTGATCGCCTTCTTGCTATCGACGATTCCAAATGGGTGATGATTCAGACCATTCCGTTGAAGGATCCGCAAACAAGTCTTATCGTCTCCTTATTGGGTGGAAGTCTGGGAATCGACCGATTCATGATTGGTGATACAGGCATTGGCATTGGCAAGTTGCTCACGTGCGGAGGTGCAGGCATCTGGACCATCGTCGACTGGTTTATGATTCAAGGCGCTACACGGGAAAAGAACATGCAGAAGCTGCAACAGTTTTTGTACTGATGCTTTCAACGCGAAACAGACTGTATGCTTTTCTACTGGCTGTCTGTGCGGTCGGGTTTGCCTGGCTCGCGTTGCATTTCGTGCAGAACGTGAACACGCAAGTGCAGTTTTGCTTTATTAAGGCGACAACGGGATTTCCCTGCCCAGCTTGCGGCACCACTAGAGCTGTAACCGCAATGCTGCAAGGACATTGGGTTGAGGGAATCGCATTGAATCCGTTTGGAGTGCCTGTGTTGTTGATTATGGTCGTGGCACCCCTTTGGGTTGTGGTTGACGTGTTGCGGGCGACCGACTCCTTGTTTCGCAATTTTCGCGCGTTGGAAGGAAAGCTCTCTTCGTGGGGTATTGCGCTACCGCTTTTGGGGTTGGTGTTGGCCAACTGGATTTGGAATTATTACAAAGGATATTGATGCACACTACACTATGAATGCTCCGCTTGATCATGAAATGGAAAAGGCTTCCAACGGTTACTTGATGTCGCTGTTAGCCTTGCTGATGGGTGCGCCGCTGCCCATCATTAACTTGATAGCCACGTTCATTTTTTACCTGGGAAATCGCCGCTCCACTCACTTCGTGCGCTGGCATTGCACGCAGGCGTTGCTTTCCCAATTGTCGGTCTTCTTTCTCAATAGCTATGCGTTTTGGTGGACCATCAGCATCCTGTTTACCGATGCTGAGATTTCGAATAATTACATTGCCTATATGATTACCATCACGCTTTTCAATTTGTTTGAATTTGTTTCTACTATCTACACGGCTATTGAAGTGCGCAAAGGCAA
>CAMBPD010000147.1 GCA_945869405.1 Chryseobacterium gleum
TACGTCTTCATTAGGCCCAGCGCCTCGTAAGCGAGCATTGATGAGTTTTTTGTTTCGCAAAATGGCAAAGAAACAATATGTATACCGATCGGTTTATAAGAAGGGTGGGTATACTGCCCCCAATTTTGTAGTTGCCAAAGGCGGCGAGCTGAGTACAGAACTGATCCTGCTTATTAAGAGTATCGATCAGTTCAGAACGATAGGAGAGGAGGCCTACGAAAATAGATTGCATTCCTTCTTCGGACGACTGACATCTCAAGAGTGGGGCATGCTTCAGTTCAATCATTTGAATCACCACCTCACCCAATTTGGCCTGTAAAAATGAAAGCACCTCATCGAGACAAGGATAGTATTATCCCTCATTCAGAGCTCATCCTTCGACCTGAAGGGAGTATTTACCACTTAGGGATAACCGCCGAGCATATTGCTAAGAAAGTAATTATTGTGGGTGATCCGGAACGGGTACCCAAGATTTCAGCACTCTTTGAAGAAGTCACACATAAAATAGCTGGTCGCGAATTCATCATACACACGGGCAAGTATAAGGGAAAGGAGATTACCGTAATTTCATCGGGAATAGGGGTAGACAATATCGATATCGTAATGACGGAACTAGATGCTGCCGTCAACGTTGACTATTCTACTCGAAAGCCAAAAGAGCAGCATACATGCTTGGAAATTGTGCGCATCGGCACCAGCGGTTGCATGCATGCCGACATACCCGTGGGTAGTTTCGTTTCTTCATCCTACTCATTTGCGCTTGATGGTGTGCCGCATACATACGATGCCGTTGCGTCGGAAGCCGAGCAGAAACTTCACGCTGAATTGTCTTCACAGTTCGAGTGGCTGCGCAATAACTCCGGTTTTTATGTGGCCCAATGCGACGCTGAGTTGCACCAGCGCATTGCATTTGACGCAATTCATGGAATTACAGCAACAGCCAATGGATTCTATGGCCCACAAGGCCGATCGGTTCGATTGAAGTCAAACATGGAAAACCGTATCGATACTTATGCTCAGTTTCGGTATGATGGGCTTCGAATAACGAACTTCGAAATGGAGTCGGCTGGCATTTATGCACTTGCTTCTATGCTGGGTCACAAGGCGGTATCTGTCTGTGCCATATTGGTTAATCGAGCAACCAAAGAATTCAACAACGACTCATTGAGAAGTGTTGAAACCCTTATCAGGACTGTCTTAGATCGATTTTGAAACATGGGATGTGTATAAGGTCGTTTACCTGCTGAGGTTGTGACTGTTTTGTTCGGCTAGCTTTGATACGCTACTGAAAACTGAAAAACAATCACGATGTACAGCAACGAAGTAAATGCCCTCATTTCTTTGATAGAGGATCCCGATGAATCTATCTTCAAACAGGTTAGTTCGGAATTGAAGAATTATGGGGAGTCTATCATTCCACAACTCGAACAGTATTGGGAGCTGCAAGACTTTGGTCCGCTATTTCAAACCCGCCTTGAGGAGTTAATTTCTACGATACAATATGAAGGCGTATACAACCGATTGAAAAGTTGGAAGAATTCGGAGGATAAGGATTTACTGGAGGGGGCTCTCATCATTAATAAGTACCAGTATCCTTCGTACGATGAGGATGAATTGCGTCGGTCGATCTCAAAAATTCGCCAAGACATTTGGTTGGAGCTAAACGATAACCTTACTGCATTTGAGCAGATTCGAGTTATGAATCACATTTTGTATGCGCATTATGGTTTCAAGGGAAACCGCGAGAACTACCATCAGCCACAAAACTCTTTTTTGGCTGACCTCATAACGTCGAAGTCTGGCAATCCGCTTTCGATGGGTTTGTTGTATACCTATTTGGCAAATAGTCTCGACTTACCCGTGCAGGGTGTGAATCTGCCCAGTCATTTCATCCTGTGTTACATGGATTATTATCCGTTCGACGAGGAATTAGGTTTGCCTAAGGAAGGCGCCGAAGTTCTTTTTTACATCAATCCATTTAACGCGGGAACGATACTTCAAAAGGAAGAGATTGATGAGTTTTTGACAAGGCAGAATTTACCGCACGATGAGCGATTTTATTTGCCGTGCTCAAACATGGAGATGATTGCACGCATGTTGAATAATCTCATCCACGCGTATATAGCCTCGAGCCACGACGATAAGGTTCGCGAGTTGCGTGCGCTGCAGTCGTTGTTATTAGAAAAGGAAGGTTGATTTTGATTGTAGATATAGTTTAATGGAAAGAAAAGGCACTTCGAAAGAAGTGCCTTTTTGTTAATAATTGACATTACAATGAAAAGGTGTTTCTATTAGATTTGTTTAACTAACTAACCACGACCGAAACAGCTCGGCCTGTAGCTTAGCTGCTGAGTAGTCGTCTTTTCATCCGATGAATCGGTTGAATACACTACGGTCGGACTAATTACCGACGATGGAGTTCGACATATTTTTCAGTTTCTCGAAAATGGATTTGGGGCAGGGTGCTCCGTCAGATCAGCTTTTGTATGATAACCTTTTTCGCCAGATTCGCGCTGCCGATCAACTGGGGTATAACCGGGCGTGGGTAGGGGAGGCGCACTTTTCCATTCGCACCGAGCAGCATAAGCCCGAGCCCCTTCTGCCGCATTTCAACGGTGAACTCTGCATCAATACCGATATTCTGCAGATTGCCTCTGTTGCTTATCCGCAAACCAAGCGAATTGAGGTCGGCTCCGCAATCCGCAACATCATTGCCAACGGAGGCCCCATCGCGCATGCCGAAGCGGTTCGCACATACTTGACCATTCATGGCGAAGAACTGCGCAAAAGCGGCCGTAAGTTGAATATCGGTTTCGGTATCGGTCGATTTGCCTATGCGAATGAAGTTTATGGTTTCAAACCCCGAAACCGCGTCGAGGTGTTGCTGTGGAATGCTGTCAGAGCGCTCACGTTGCGCGAAGCCGCCGAGATATTTGTGCGCATGCTCTCGGGAGAAACACTGGGAAGTGCAGATGTTACCCCCAAGGTAATTCAAAGGACGGAAGTAAAAGATCAAGCCGTTTGGTCCGAAGCGCTGCAACACGCCGGACTGCCTTCAGACACTCTGAGCATAGTCATTGCTCCCTTGTGGGACTTTGATCGCGTAAAACTCATTCCGGAAGAAGTTGATTTGAGTGATCTGAATCTGGTGCTTGGGTCTCATGATCCTCAGTTGCAAAAGCACATCAATCAATGGCTTCCCGTGAAGGTATTTAACCTTTCGGTGACCCCCAACCATATCATTGATCAAACCCACGATCGCATGCGCGCCTGTTTTCATCCCTCGGGCGGCGCATGGAAACGACAGTATATGCCGCGAACCGTCATGGTGTTCACCTGCGCCGATGTCGGACTGACAGAGGCCGAACAAGATGCAAAGGCTGAACTTGAAGCCCGAGATGCCATGCATGCCTATTGGCAAGCCATGGAAGGAACGGTCGATCAGGGTAAAGTCGAAAGCGGTATGGAAAACGCCGTTTATGGAAGTCCGGCAAAGGTCTATCGCAGTATCAGTGAGCGATTTCACCCTGATGATTGCCTGATGACCTGGTTCGATTTTAACACCAACGACGCAGCTGTCGTTATTAAACGAATGCAATCTTTTATGGAGCACGTAGCTCCGTTAATCAAAAAAATGTAATTATGAATCATAGTCCTTTAATCATCGCCGGTGGCGGATTGGTTGGATTAGCAGCGGCGATTATGCTCTCTGACCGTTTTGAACGTATAGACATCTTCGAAAAGCGCGAGGAACCGATATTCCCGCCGTCGATGCAAGCTCGCTCGCTTCAACTGGTGATTTCTGCCCGCGGATGGCGAACCCTCGAAGCGATTGGTATGGCACAAGACGTTCTGGATCATTCCTTGAAGCTAAACGGACGGATGCGTCATCATGCGGATGGCGCTGACATTGAACCCTATTCGGTTCATGGACACGAAATCAATTGTATTTCCCGAAATACGCTCTACCAATTGCTCACGCAGCGGGCTGAGGCATTGCCCAATGTTCATATTCAATACGATAGCGTGGTGCAGGATGTCTTTTTTGAACAAAAGGCTATCGATGTGATGCATTACGGTCATAAAAAGTACTGGAAATACGATATGCTCATTGGAGCCGATGGCGTGCGTTCCAAAGTAACCCATCATCTGAATCGCAACGGCACCTTAAGCCATCAATTGGAAAGGAATAACTACCGCGAGATTCGAATCACGGAAAACCTTTGGGAACGGGATAAATTCCATTATTGGCACAGTCCGAAGGCCATGATCGGTGCCTTTCCGGTACATGAAGGCGGATTTAGCCTGTTTTTAGTGCATCAGAATGAGCATATGCTAGAATTGCTTGTGCAAAAAGATGACAGCACCTTCGAAGCGTTGTTTCCCGGCGTTAAGGATGCCGTGCCCGACATTCGCGAGCAACTTAAACATTCCAAAGGCGGTTTTTTGGGTTCTGTAAATGCTCAAAACTGGCATCATGCCGATAATGTGGTCATTATGGGCGACGCTGCGCATGCTATGCTGCCGTTCATGGGACAAGGGTTAAATACGGGCTTGGAAGACCTTTGGAGTCTGAATCAAATTATAGATAAAGAAGGAAAAACGAACACTGATTTAATTAAAAAATTCACTTCAACGAGGCAGATTCAAGCTGGAGCTATTCGGAGGATTTCGGAGAATCAGTTCAGTTATTTGACCGGAAAGTTCACCGATAGGGATTACGCCATAAAGCACCTGGCAGATCATCATTGGGTGAACCATGACTTACCGACGACTTACATGGGATGTGCATTCAGTCTGGATCCGTTTGCTGAAATTTTGGAACGTGAGGAAAAGTTGTGTGCGTCTTTTACGGAGCAGCAAATTGCAGAGGAGTTGGTTCGCATGGGGAAACCTGTGCACGACGGATTACGGATTATAGATGATAAATGACGGGTGACGTTTGAGAGTCAATTGATTACTGTGCGTCCTACTCATAATTTACATTATGTAAAGTAAAATAGTTAAGTGGAGAAACGGTGAAATAGTAATGCCCGCCGCCTACCATTTCACCCTTTCACCCTTTTACTAATTCACCCCTTCACCCTTTCACCGCTTCAACGCGTCTTCCATCTTCTTTTTTCCCTCCATATTGCCCACACGCACATACGCTTCCTTCAGTGCGTTGATGATGTCCTTGTCTGTCGGACGCTCGCCATACGCAGTCTCAAAATAAACGATGGACTTAGCGAAAATCTTATTGGCGTCTGCCACACAGCCATCATACTTAGCCGCTTCACGTGGCGGAATTTTGTCACACTCCTTGTATTTCTCCACGCCCTGGTTGTAATACGTGGCCCCCAAGTTGAACAATGCATCAAAATACTTAGGATTAATTTCCAGGGCTTTACTGTAAGAGGCTTCTTGCTCTGAAACGTTTCCTAGTTTTTCGTAAGTAACACCAAGAACGAACCATATCATTTCATTCTTCGGGTCTTGAGCAGTCAAATCCTTTAATAATCCGAGGGCTTGATCGTATTTCTGGTCCGTCAAGTATACGTTTACCTCGGCACGCAACAGTTCAGCGTCTTTCGGATACTTCGCACGCGCATCTGACAACGTTTTTACGGCTTCGTCTTTCTTTCCCATCTTGTTGTACAGCTCCACAATGGAACCGTAAACACCCGGAACATTGTAGCCCATTTCAGCGCTTTTGGAATATCCAGCCAAAGCTTCTTCCATTTTTCCGCAACGTTCGGCGCAGTATGCTCCGTTGTATATGGCGATAGAATCTATAATACCAAATCGAGCGCTTATTTCGCTTGCTACTCCAAAATTGGAGAATGCTCCGCAAAAGTCGCTTCCTTCGTATTGCTTGCCGGCCGCTGCAAGAACCAATGCTTGCAAACTTCCCAGGCCAGCTGTGTTCTCCTGAAGCCACTCTTCTTTCGTATCGATTTCCATCGATTTGAAGTAGGATTCTTTGCACAACGCCACAGCATTGGGGAATTGTGCGTTGAGTTCAGGCGATGAGGCGATGCTCAAGTAGATATCGCCGCGATATCGCCAAGTTTTTTCTTTGGTAACAGCCTTGGGATCTCCTAAGGCCTTCTCTATATATTCTGCGGCTTTAGCAAAATCACCTTGTTTGTTGGCGTTGTAAGCGGAGGTAACATCCGCTTGTGCAGTTGCTTGCAGGGCTAAAGCCAGCCCCAGGGAAATCATCAGAGTACTTTTCATTGGTTGGTGGTTGTATGTTTAAAAGAGAAACGCCCATGTTGAGCGTCTCTCGTGATGTCTAAATTTTGTGCCGTTTTTTTTATTTAACCGCAGAGGCGCAGAGAAATCAGCGATTACTCTTCGCCGCCGGCTTCTTCGTTTTCGGTTGCTTCGTCGGTTGTGTCGTCTGAGCCTTCGGTGTCGTCGGTTGGCATGTCTTCGTTCAACACTTCTGCAGTGGGTGTGTCGTCCTCGTCGTCTTTTAACACGCTGCAAATCGCTGCAATCTCGTCTTTGCCGCGAAGGTTGATGAGTTTTACACCTTGGGTTGCACGACC
>CAMBPD010000148.1 GCA_945869405.1 Chryseobacterium gleum
GGATAGAGCGCAACAACAATCACGACGGCAATAAAAAGCCAGTACTTACCGCGATTCCAAAGCGCAAGTGAATTCATGCTACGACCCTTAGTTAGATTTAGTAAGGCGTAGATAAAGAAAAAAATCGATTGCACAATCTTTAACATGAATTAATTGCGCCAAACAATCCCGTATCGCGATAATGTTTATATTAGCGGCGCTTTATCAAGAAGGACGGAGGGAAAAAGGCCCGAAGATGTCCTGGCAACCCAGTAAAAGTTGGGTGCCAAATCCTACTCGTTTTACATAACGAGATAGATGAGGCAGCGCAGTTAGGCGCCCCTCTCCTTGTCACTTCTTGCAAAGCAACCAAAAAGCCGGATTATGACGTTGCAAGAACTCTCAACAAAGAAGATCATTATTTTGGATGGTGCAATGGGCACTATGGTTCAACAATACAAGCTCGAAGAGAAAGACTTCCGCGGAGAACGCTTCCAACACCACACTAGCGACCTACAAGGCAACAACGATTTGTTATGCCTTACGAGACCTGAAGTGATTGAAGAGATACACTATCAATACCTGTGCGCAGGTGCCGATCTTATCGAAACAAACACCTTCAACGCGCAACGAATTTCTTTGGCCGACTACCACATGGAAACGTTGGCTTATGAATTAAACGTTGCCGCTGCGCGCTGTGCACAGCAAGCGATAGCCCGTTTCGCTAACGAACATCCCTCTAGCAGTAAACGCTTTGTGGCCGGAGCCATCGGACCAACCAATAGAACAGCATCGCTATCGCCCGACGTGAACGACCCGGGGTTCAGAGCTATTACGTTCGATCAACTCGTTGAGGCGTATAGCGAACAAATCAATGGTCTGCTCGATGGCGGAGTAGACGCTCTGCTTATCGAAACCATTTTTGACACCCTCAATGCGAAAGCCGCGTTGTACGCTGCAATGGAAATCTGTGAGCAGCGAAAGCTAGAAATACCACTTATGATTAGCGGCACAATCACAGATGCAAGCGGACGCACATTGAGTGGACAAACGACAGAGGCGTTTTTGATTTCCATGTCGCACGCCCCACTTTTTTCTATCGGCTTGAATTGTGCATTAGGCGCTGAGCAACTTGAACAGTATGTTGAGGTGCTGAGTGACCGCTCCGCTGTTCTTGTAAGTGCCTACCCCAACGCAGGGCTACCCAATGCTATGGGTCACTACGATCAAACACCGCAGCAAATGGCAGAGCTTGTAGCTCAATACTGCGAAAAGGGCATCGTCAACATTCTAGGAGGCTGTTGCGGAACTACACCCGATCATATAAGAGCCATTGCAGATACCGCGGCGGCATTCAGTCCACGATTGGCAATACAAACGAAATGATGAGGTAAGCGCATGACCACACAACCACCAAAATACAAAATCCAACTTTCAGGCCTTGAGCCATTGCTTGCAACCAACGAGTCCAACTTCATCAACGTTGGTGAGCGATGCAATGTGACAGGCTCTAAAAAATTCTTGGAACTCATCAAGCAAGAGCGTTTCGACGACGCTGTAGCTATCGCAAAAGAACAAGTCGAAGGCGGAGCACAAATACTCGACGTAAATATGGATGAGGGCCTCATCGACGGTGCACACGCGATGACCCGCTTTCTCAACCTCATAGCAAGCGAGCCCGACATTGCGCGCATACCTGTAATGATTGACTCGAGTAAATGGGAAATCATTGAAGCTGGATTAAAATGCATTCAAGGGAAAGGAATCGTGAACTCGATATCACTTAAGGAAGGTGAAGAAGACTTCATTGCAAAGGCGAAGAAAATCAAACGCTATGGAGCTGCCGCGGTAATTATGGCCTTCGATGAAAACGGACAAGCAGACTCATTGGAACGCCGAATTGAAATTTGTTCAAGAGCGTATCGCGTGTTGGTTGATCAAGTGAAGTTTTCGCCGAACGACATCATTTTCGACCCAAATATTTTCCCCGTGGGAACCGGCATGGAAGAGCACCGAAACAATGCCATCCACTTCTTCCAAGCTACAAAATGGATAAAACAAAATCTACCCGGCGCATTGGTAAGCGGAGGCGTGTCAAATGTATCCTTCTCCTTTCGTGGAAACAATAGAGTGAGAGAGGCTATTCACTCTGTATTTCTCTTTCATGGCATCCGCAATGGTCTCGACATGGGCATCGTCAACCCAAGCCAACTTGAGGTGTATGATGAAATACCTAAAGACCTCCTCGAGCGAGCAGAAGATGTAGTGCTCAACCGGCGCGAAGATGCCACCGAACGCCTTCTCGATTATGCCGACAAAAACAAGGAGTCGGTTAAAAAGGAAGCAAAGCAAGATCTTGAATGGCGAAATGGGCCGATTGAAAACCGTCTTTCACACGCGCTGATAAAAGGAATTGTCGACTTCATTGATGTCGACACAGAAGAAGCTCGGCAAAAGTATGGCCGTCCTCTGCACGTCATTGAAGGGCCACTCATGGCAGGAATGAGTGTAGTGGGCGATTTGTTTGGAAGCGGAAAGATGTTTCTGCCACAAGTAGTAAAAAGCGCAAGGGTAATGAAGAAGGCCGTTGCTTATTTAGAACCCTACTTGCAAGCCGAAAAAGATGAATTGCGCGCCGCCGGAGGCAAAGCAGCCAATAATGCAGGGAAGGTGCTCATGGCAACTGTCAAAGGCGATGTTCATGACATTGGGAAAAACATTGTAAGCGTCGTCTTGGCCTGCAACAACTATGAAATCATTGACCTCGGCGTGATGGTTTCCACCGAAAAAATAATCGAAACTGCTATCAAGGAAAACGTCGACGTTATTGGTCTTTCTGGTTTAATAACACCATCCCTCGATGAAATGATACACGTTGCCAAAGAAATGCAACGTCGCAAGTTGCACGTGCCCTTGCTTATTGGGGGCGCTACTACTTCACGCGTGCACACCGCAGTAAAAATCGAGCCCCACTATGACCACCCCGTTGTGCACGTTCTTGATGCAAGCAGAGCGGTAACTGTGGTGAGCAGTCTACTAAGCAAAGATCAACAGTTAGGCTATACAACGAACCTAAGAAAGGAATACGCAAAGGTTCGTGAGAATTATGCTGCTCAAAATGAAGCGCGTTCACTGCTCTCACTCAACGAATCGAGAAACAATAAAGCCACCCCAGCCTTCAACGAAGCAACCATATCACAGCCAAAAAAGCCTGGTGTTCATGTATTCAAAAACATCGACCTCAAAGAACTAGTTCCCTACATTGATTGGATGCCGTTTTTTCAATCATGGGAGCTTGCTGGGCGTTTTCCACAAATCCTCCAAGATGAGATTGTGGGTGAACAGGCGCAACAACTGTTTGCAGATGCTCAAGCGATACTCGACGAAATAATGAGCCAACGGTCTATTCAAGCGCACGCTATCGTTGGAATATTTGAGGCGAATAGTATAGATGACGACATTGAATTAAGGCATAACAATACCCATTTCACCTTTCATACTCTTCGTCAGCAAACGAAAAAAGCAGCCGGACAACCCAATTTGGCTCTAGCCGATTTCATAGCGCCCAAATCATCAGCCATGCAAGACTACATAGGATGCTTTGCCGTATGCTCAGGATTCGGTGTAGATGAATTGGTGCGCAAGTTTGAAAGTCAACATGATGATTACAATGCGATTATTGTGAAAGCTCTTGCCGATCGCTTGGCAGAAGCACTCGCCGAATTCATGCACGAGAAAGTACGCAAAGAACTTTGGGGTTACGCTGGCAAAGAGTCTCTCAACAACGATGAGCTCATTCAGGAAAAGTACGCGGGTATCCGTCCGGCTCCGGGATATCCTGCATGTCCGGATCACTTAGAAAAAAAGACCATTTGGGATATCCTGCAAGTGGAAGAGAAGATCGGTGTCACGTTAACTGAATCGCTCGCCATGTATCCAACCGCTGCAGTGAGCGGATACTACTTCGCTCACTCGGAAGCAAAATACTTTGGCATCAGCAAAATAACTCAAGAGCAAGTAATAGACTACGCAAAGCGCAAGGGAATCCATAAACAAGAAGCCGAAAAATGGCTCAGCCCTATTCTTATATAAACCACGAACATGAAAGTCATTGAACATATTTCAAAAGCGAAGTCAACGCTATTTTCCTTAGAGATCCTTCCACCATTGAAAGGACAAAACATCAATTCTTTGTTTGAAACAATGGACGAATTAATGGATTTCTCACCGGCCTTTGTGGATGTAACCTACCACCGCGAAGAGTACGTTTTCAAGGATGCTGGAAATGGATTGCTCGAAAAGCGCGTCGTCCGCAAACGCCCCGGCACAGTTGGCATCTGCGCGGCCATCAGCAATCGTTATAAAGTCGACACAGTGCCGCACATTATCTGCGGAGGCTTCAGCAAGCAAGACACCGAAGACGCGCTCATCGATTTGAATTTCGTTGGGCTCGACAACGTGCTCGTGTTACGCGGCGACCCCATCAAGAGCGAAGGCCGCTTCAAGCCCGATCCCGATGGTCATGCATACGCAAATGAGCTCGTTCAGCAAGTAGTTGACATGAACAGCGGGGTATACATCGACGCCGATTTGAAAGACGTGCAGAAAACCAATTTCTGCATTGGCGTTGCCGGATATCCTGAAAAGCACTTTGAAGCACCCAACATGAACTCTGATCTGCGCTATTTAAAAGCGAAGGTGGATGCAGGCGCTGAATACATCGTCACGCAAATGTTTTACGACAACCAGGCGTTCTTCAAATTCGTGGACGACTGCAAAGCGATGGGCATCAACGTGCCGATCATACCCGGATTGAAACCACTTGCCAATCGTTCACAGCTCAGCATCATTCCTCACCACTTCCACATCAATATGCCCGATGAATTGGTGCAGATGGTCGAGAAAGCCAAGTCGGAAGATGAAGTGCGCAACATCGGCATCGAGTGGTGCATCCAACAATCGAAAGAACTCATGAAAAGCGGCGTCCCTGTATTACACTACTACACCATGGGAAAAGCGAAGAGCACGAAGGCGATTGCGAAGGCTGTATTTTGACCTCGACTCCGCTCGGTCAGCGGTGACCGAGGGCAGTGCATTTTCGAGCAACCACACATACTTCTTGTGAATCAACTCAAGCAAGTTGTTCTAGTAGTGGCATAAACGGAATAATTTATGCGTTTTTTATTCTGTTGCATTGCACAAGATTCGTCGAATGAAAAATGTGTCCTCGACAGCCGCAGCCAACCGTATCTTTTCCTTGCGTGATACACAAATCATGTTGGATCGTGATCTAGCAGAAGTCTACCAAGTAACCACAAAAGCATTAAACCAGGCAGTGAAACGCAACAATGCGCGATTTCCTTCCGAGTTCAAATTTCAACTTACACCTAGTGAGATGACCCAACTGGTCACAGAATGTGACCGGTTCTCAACCCTTAAACACAGCAGTGTGATGCCCTATGCTTTCACCGAGCAAGGTGTTGCCATGCTCTCGGCTATTCTCAAGAGCGAGTTAGCCATAGAGATGAGCATACAAATCATGAACGCCTTCGTGGCAATGCGAAAACAACGAAACCAACTTCACAATGTCATTTCACGCATAGAGAGCATAGAAGTGAAGCAAGCTGTTACCGAAAACAAATTGAATACAGTTCTAGTAGCCTTAGAATGCGAAAAAGCGCCTAAGCAGGGTGTTTTCTTCGAAGGCCAATTGTTCGACGCCTATGTCTTTGCATCAGACTTGATACGCCAAGCAAAAATCAGCATTGAGATGATCGACAACTACGTCGACGAGCGCACTTTCATGCTGCTGAGTAAGCGTAACAAGGGAGTGAGCTGCACAATTTACACCAGAAAAACAGCAATTACTCTCAGCGATTTGGAAAGACATAACGCCCAGTATCCAACAATCAAATTGAACGATCATAGAAGTAGCCACGACCGGTTTATCATCATCGACAACAGGCGTCTCTACCATCTCGGGGCCAGCCTGAAAGACCTTGGAAAACGATGTTTTGCTTTCAGCCAAATGGATGATCTCCTTCCCATATTAAGAGAGAACCTGCTGCAGCCACCAACAGTTGCATGACTATTTTTTTCGAACTCGAGCCCTAAGCCAATTGGTGCCTTTTGTGGACCCTTTCCCCCCAAAAAAAAATTCATCGGCGCTCCGCCCCAACTCCCCTCTACCCAATAATTAAATAAATTCAGCACGCTGCTTCCCTTCATCAAACCGCTACCTTTCTTTCCACAGCCACCCGGCACAGCGAAGGCTCAATCTCTCAAACAACGCACAGAGAAACCTAGAGTCTTAAGTGTGCTACTCCTGAAATCACTATCAAGCGATCGAAACCACGCTCCTTGATACCCATCTTCCTCGGAAGAACTCCACCACCATCCACCTGTGCCCAAACCGGCATTTTGATACCCCCCATTAGAGTACCCCCCCGGAAGTCCTGAAAATCCGCAGCTATCAAGGCACTGTTTCTCGTGCATTGCGTATGTTCCAAAGCGGAAAGTAGCCGCCATTCGCACT
>CAMBPD010000149.1 GCA_945869405.1 Chryseobacterium gleum
GTCATCATACTTCACCATGCAGATGTGCGAGTGGCCGCAGATGAAAAGACCGGGGGCGTTGGTTTTGATTTCGGCACGCACGGGCGTGGCATAGTTGCCGGGGCGACCGCCGATGTGAGTGATCCAAACGTCCAAGCCTTCGCAGTTGAAGCGTAGGTGTTCGTGTGTGCGCTTGCGAATCTGCGTGCTGTCGATGTTGCCGAATACAATGCGAGTGGGTTTGAAGGCTTCTAATGCATCTATCACTGATTCTTCGCCGATGTCGCCTGCATGCCATATCTCGTCGCATTCGGCGAAATGGCGAAGCACGGCTTCATCGAGCCAGCCGTGGGTGTCGGAAAGAAGACCGATGCGTTTCATGCGGCGGCAAATTACGCATGTTATCTTCGCAGCATGAAACGTTCGTTGATCATCATCGGTGGCGGCGCTGCAGGATTCTTTGCGGCCATCAATGCTGCTGCGTCAAATGAAGATTGGGAAGTGACCATCATCGAGAAGTCACAAAACGTGCTTGCCAAGGTGAGGGTGAGTGGTGGTGGGCGTTGCAACGTGACGCACGGTTGCTTTGAGCCCAAGCCACTGGTGAAGAACTATCCACGCGGGTCGAAAGAATTGCTCGGACCTTTTCACGCCTTTCAACCCGGCGATATGTTCGATTGGCTCGAGCAGCGCGGTGTGGCATTGAAGACGGAAGACGACGGACGTGTATTTCCCGTTTCGAATAAATCACAAACCATCATCGATTGTTTTCTGAATGAAGCAAGCAAAGTAGGAGTGCGTGTGAGAATGGGCACGCATGTGAAACGTTTTTTCAAAGAAGGCGATAAGTGGGTGGTTGAACTACTCGATCAACCCACAATGGAAGCAGATGCTTTACTAATCGCAACGGGGAGTGCACCAAGCATGCACGAGCAGCTCGCTGTGCTTGGGCATACCATCGTGGAGCCCGTGCCCTCGTTGTTTACGTTTAATATAACTGACCCGCGCATAGAAGGCTTGGCGGGCGTTTCGGCGCCGTCTTGTGATGTGCGCATTGAAGGCACCAAGTTCGAAGCCGATGGTCCCGTGCTTGTTACGCATTGGGGATTGAGCGGACCCGGCATCTTACGCTTGTCGGCGTGGGCCGCGCGCGCGCTCGCCGATGTGAAGTA
Source organism: Chryseobacterium gleum (assembly GCA_945869405.1). GTDB lineage: Bacteria > Bacteroidota > Bacteroidia > Flavobacteriales_D > Sanyastnellaceae > JAIBBG01. Next base: position 1,152 of record CAMBPD010000149.1, read on the forward strand.
TGACTTTCTTATTCGCGTGAACTGGGACGACCGTTTCACCCGCGAATCGTATATCGATTTTTTGAAGGAATGGAAAGCAGAGCATCACCGCAACCAGGTGTTGGCTTTCAGTGCGGCGAAAGTTCCTCACCGATTGTGGATGTCGTTATTGAGCAGAATAGAAGGCATCGATCGCTTGAAGTGGGCCGATGTTTCCAACAAACAACTCGAGAAAATTGCCGAGGCCATTTGCGCCTGTTATTTTCAGGTCAAAGGTAAGAGCACCTTTAAAGATGAGTTTGTAACGGCAGGAGGAGTTGAGTTAAAGGAAGTCGATTTCAAAACCATGGAGAGCAAGTTGTTTCCCGGTTTGTATTTCGCCGGTGAGGTGCTCAACATCGACGCTATCACGGGCGGATTTAACTTTCAATCGGCATGGACGACGGGTTGGATTGCAGCGAAGGCAGCTGTTTCCTGAATTCTTATTTTTTCTTTTTTCTTCTTTTCGAATCGTCTTCCAAAGCCTGAGCGCACGCTTTTAACCGTTGAAAGCTCAAGCTATCAAGTTTCGATGAAATGAAGAAAGTGATTTCGCCTTTACCGCGCTCGATTCGCATATTTCATTGTAGCTGTGTGTCAAAGATAGCAATGTAAAATTTATTCGGGCGAGCTTATCGTCCTGATTCATTTGCGAAGTACTGAGTTTTAACAAATCCGATTAGTTTTGCCGCTATACTCTTAACCGAATGTCAAATCAACTACTCAAAGGAAAGAAGGGCATCATCAGTGGTGCGCTCAACAATAAGTCGATAGCCTGGAAAGTAGCCGAGAAGGCTTACGAACAAGGCGCTGAAATCGTGCTCACCAACGCGCCAATTGCTATGCGCATGGGCGAAATCAACGAGTTGTCGGCCAAGATTGGCAATGCGCCTATCATCTCGGCCGATGCTACTAATTTGGAAGATCTCGACAATCTCTTTACCAAGAGCATGGAGCATTTCGGTGGTAAAGTTGACTTCGTATTGCACAGCATTGGCATGAGCCCAAACGTGCGAAAGGGCAAACACTACACTGAGGTGAACTACGAGTGGTACAAGCAAACGCTCGATGTGAGCGCCACCAGTTTGCACAAGATGTTGGCCACCGCATGGAAGAAAGACGCCATCAACGATTGGGGTTCAGTGGTTGCCTTGACCTACATCGCAGCGCAGCGAATTTTCCCGGATTACAACGACATGGCCGATGCCAAGAGCTTGCTCGAAAGCATTGCCCGCAGTTTCGGATACCATTATGGCACTGCCAAGAAAGTGCGCATCAATACCATTTCACAATCTCCGACAGTAACTACGGCCGGCAGCGGTGTGAAGGGCTTCGACGGGTTCATCAATTATTCGGAGGCGATGTCGCCGCTGGGTAACGCCGATGCCAACGCTTGCGCCGACTATTGCGTAGCGATGTTCAGCGACCTCACACGCTATGTGACCATGCAGAACCTTTTCCACGACGGCGGTTTCAGCATCACGGGTGTGACGCAGGAAGTGGTAGAGAAGTTTGCGACGAAGGAGTGACGCAGTGAAAATGTGACGCAGTGAAAGAGTGAAATGGTAGGGACGCACTGCTGTGCGTCCAAAAAGAAACAGTAGGGACGCACCGCCGTGCGTCCAAAACGAAACGTTAAGGACGCACCGCCGTGCGTCCACATAAAAATTGCAGGGACGCACCGCCATGCGTCCACATAAAAACGTTAAGGACGCACCGCCGTGCGTCCACATATAAACAGCCCACGGCTTCAGCCGTGGGATTTTTTTGATATAAATGGGAAAAGACAAACTCAAAAAATGGGTGGAAAACAAAACCTTTCCGCATGTATACGAGCCGGAGCTCTTGCCGATTATCAAGCAAGGGAAGACCTTCATGAAAGGGGAGTGGCACGGCGCTGCGTTTAAAAACCAAAACCCGTTGGTGCTTGAGCTCGGTTGTGGCAAGGGCGAATACACGGTAGGTTTGGCGCGTTTGCATCCCAACATCAATTTCCTTGGAGTAGATGTAAAAGGCCATCGCTTTCACAAGGGCGCCAAGGATGCGCTGAGCGAAGGACTATCCAACGTGTGTTTCTTGCGCACGCGGGTGGAGTTCATAGAGTCGTTTTTTGCAAAGGATGAAGTGGATGAAATCTGGCTCACCTTCAGCGATCCGCAGCCGCAAGACAAAGTAGGGGTGAGGCGTATCACTTCGAAGTATTACGCCGAGAAGTACCGTTCGTTTTTGAAGGTGGGTGGTTGCATTCACATCAAGCACGACAATCCGGAGGTCTATGCAATGGCGTTGTCTGAGTTTGGCAACGACCCACGTTATGCCATTGAATTGCACTCGTTCGATATCTACGGCGACTTCATGCAAACCCTCGATGCGTATTGGCAAGAGGTGCTCAGCTTTCGCACGTATTACGAGCAGATGTGGCTTGAAGAAGGACGCAAGACCAAGTATGTACGCATACGCTTGGTGTCATGACCGACCCCAATTTCTTTCAAAACGTATATGACGTCGTGCGGCTTGTGCCGCGCGGCCGTGTCACCACCTATGGCGCCATAGCCAAGTACCTGGGCGCTGCGCGCAGTTCGCGCATGGTGGGTTGGGCCATGAATGCCTCGCACACGCAACCCGACATTCCCGCGCACCGCGTGGTGAATCGACAGGGCATGCTCACCGGCAAAATGATGTTTTCCTATCCCATGCAAATGCAGGAGCTCCTCGAAGCCGAAGGCGTGCGCGTGGTCGATGATAGGGTGGTGGAGTTTGGGGCGGTGTTTTGGGAACCGGAATGAGTTAAAATGGAGAATGGAGAACGGCGAATGAGGCGCGATTGTTCTCCTTTCTCCATTCTCCATTCTCCAATTTGTGCCATTTCTTTTGCAGTAATATTGCGACATCAAACAAGTTCTATGAGCATTTCCCGCCAAGCCATAATCGACGCGCTTTCAACCGTCATCGAACCCGATCTCAAGAAGGATATCGTATCCCTGCATCTGGTGAAAATTCTGGATGTCAAAGATCTCGTAATTCATCTCGAAGTGAAGGTGAGCAATCCTGCCATGCACAGCAAAATGCGCATGCGTGAGGCGGTTGTGTTTGCCATTGAGCGCACGCTGGGTAAGGAATTTAAGGTGGAGTGTGAAGTGCTTCCGATTAGTGGTGACGAGCGTCACGGTGAGTTGCGCAAAGTGTTGCCGGGTGTGAAGCACATCATAGCGGTGGCATCGGGCAAGGGTGGAGTAGGGAAGAGCACGGTGAGTGCGAATCTTGCAGTGGGCATGGCGCGTCGTGGTTTCAAAGTGGGTTTGTTGGATGCGGATATCTATGGTCCATCGGCTCCCACCATGTTTGATTTGACATACGATAAGCCGCGTGTGATTGATATCGATGGTAAGAGCATGCTCGAGCCCATTGAGCAATATGGCGTGAAGGTGCTTTCCATCGGCTTCTTTGCCGAAGTGAATCAGGCGGCAGTATGGCGCGGCCCCATGGCCACAAAAGCGCTCAACCAGTTGGTGAACGACGCTCATTGGGGGCCGCTCGATTATCTGTTTCTCGATCTACCACCCGGCACAGGCGACATTCACTTGTCGATTGTGCAATCTATTCCGCTCGATGGCGTGGTGCTGGTGAGCACACCGCAAACCGTGGCATTGGCCGACGCCCGCAAAGGAGCCAGTATGTTTCGCATGCCGGCCATCAACATTCCGATGGTGGGGATGATTGAGAATATGGCCTGGTTTACTCCAGAGGAATTACCCGAGAACAAATACTATCTCTTCGGGAAAGATGGGGCGATGCATTTAGCCGAAGAACTCGAAGTGCCCTTCCTAGGCGAGTTGCCATTGATACAGGGTATTCGCGAAGCGGGCGACAGTGGTCGGCCAGCCATTATGCAAGAGGGTACGCAGGCAGTCCACTATTTGAACACAATCTTAGATAACTTTGAACGCGAAATGCGCATGCTCCCTTTCCGCAAGAAAAACAAGGAAGCTGTTACAACAGATCAACCCTGATATGAGCACACGATCTATTTTCGATAAAGTCAACGATTCACTGGATATCATTCGTCCCTATCTCCAGGCAGATGGCGGCAATATCTCGCTCGTGGAAGTGACCGAAGACCTCACCGCTCGTGTGGAGTTGCATGGCGCCTGCAGCAGTTGCTCTATGAGTGTAATGACCATGAAGGCGGGTGTTGAGGGTGCAATACGCGCGGCTGTTCCGGAAATACGCGCAGTAGAAGCCGTGAACGGTCAATAAACAGCCAGTACTTTTCTTCGCAATATTCGTGTTACGCGCAATGCTTGGGAACAGTAGTAAATTCTCTCACCTATTTTTTTATTTGAACGAAGGGCAGGGTTAACTCAAGATGAAATTTTTGTTTTGAATATCCCGCGAATGAATTGTTGGCGATTGACTCCATTACTTTGCCGCACTTCATGGAATCGAAAAAGAGTCAATCCGGTTGGATGTATATGCTGAGAACAACTCAGCAACACCATGTTCAACTTAGTCATAGTGCCGATCAAAAGGCCAACATTCTCCTAGCCTGCAACTCAATTTTGTTGTCGTTGTCATTGGCACGCATGGACTTTCTTAAAATCTACTGGTGCACGTATACCATGCTTGCAGCATCAATCGCATCGATGTTGCTGGCGCTTTTCGTGGTGGCACCACTATCCCGCAAGAGGAAACCGCCTCAACCGGACGACCGCAATTTTAATCTGCTCTTTTTCGATCATTTTACAAGCCTGCCCTTCGATGTATTTCGCAATCGCATGATGGAAACGATGGAGTCATCTGAGCACGTTCAGGAGGCTATGGTGAAAGATATTTACCAGATAGGAAAAGTGCTTTCAACACGTAAGTATCTGTTTTTGAAATGGAGTTCAAGAGTGTTTATGTTCGGAGTGTTTGTATCCATTCTCCTATTGGTCATTCAAGTGATGCTTTAACAATAGGGCATTATCTGCTTCCAGCCGGATGGCAATGACGCTGAAAAAAAACAGGTTTCTTCTCCTCATTTCAAGTGAACGAATCAATGCGCGATGATCACTCGTTCGCTTGCACCTAATCCTTCCTTTCCGATGCTGTGCAGCACGTATACACCTTCAGCCAGCGTGCTCGTGTTGAATGAAGTTCCGGCTATGTCAGCAACTTTTCTACCGTCTAAGGTGTAGAGTGCACTCAGCGTTTGGCCTGTTGCCTGAGGTATGAAGATCATATTATCGGCCGGGTTGGGATATACTTTCAACTG
>CAMBPD010000150.1 GCA_945869405.1 Chryseobacterium gleum
TGGAAGTGTGTTGCGCAGAGTTCATCGATATGCTTGCTAAACGATTCTCGGTAGTCTTCATTTTGAATAAGCCTTGTATATAGCGGGCGTTCCTCTCCTGGTTGTGACCAAGTGTAGATAGCGCGCTCTGACCAGTCCATTCCAAACCAATCAATGCCCAAGGTATTGTCGAGGTCGTAGGGTATATAGTGCAACCGGTCGGTGAGTTGATCGTGGTACAGGTAGAAATTGTTCTTGTTGAAAATGTAGCCATCCCAATTTCCCAATAACACATCGATGGCTGCAATCTTGAGGTATTCCGATACGTGAAATTTTTCGGGCAGCACGCAGTGCAAATTTGCAGCAGGTGTGTTGTTGAGTGCAGCTATGAACGTTGCCAGGTCCGTGTAGTCGTCGAGGTAATCATTGTTTTTTAATTCGTAATGACGGTAGCCCCACAAGGCAAATTTGTAATCGTTGGGGGTGTTGCTGATGAAGTCTAGATCGGCAGGGTAGGTGCACTTATACAAGTTTCCATCACCTTGATGGTCGAAGTTTTTTGCGGTCATTTGCTCGTCGATGTGCTCCACGTTGAGATACACTCCGCGATACTCGCCATTGATGTATAGATTGGTGTATGAGGTGCGGGCCGCCGCAATTCCAGCCTTTCGATAGAGGTCATGCGATAGTTTGCTGCGCATCAACGAGGGGTCGTTTACGGTGGCTAGCAGGTTTACCTTTTCCAGTTGCTGCCAATCTGCGCCGGCATCGAATGTGTTGAACGAAATTTTAAATGATTTTTTTGCAGCATTTAAGCTCGTATTTCCTCTCAAGCGAAACCCTACAAGCGAAACGGTGTCGGAGAGCGATTGACTTTCAAAAACAAATGTGGCAGGAAACTCATGTTCGTTCTCTAGGTTGGCCAGCATCCAATCTAAACTGTCGGGGTCTAAGGTGATGTAGATGTTCGTGACCTCTTGTTGCGGGAATGCAAGTCCATAGTCTAGAGGTTGCTGTGCTTGAATAGCGGTGAAAGCAGCGCAAAGCAGGGTGCACAAAACGGCGGCTGCTCGCAATGGGCGCACCATTTTCATTTGTGCTTGGCTTTGAAGAGCTGCGCAGGCTTGTGGAGAACACCTTTTTGTTTCTCTTCAAGTGCAGTAAGCTGATCGCCTTTCAAGATGTTTTTTCGGAAGTTTCTTTTGTCGAGTTTCTTATCAAGTATAATCTCATGCAAGTGCTGCAGCTCCGATAAGGTAAATTTTTCCGGCAATAATTCAAAGCCTATGTTGTCTGCCACTAGCTCGTGCCGAAAGACATCCAAAGCGTAATCCACTATTTCATTGTGGTCAAATGCAAGCTGTGGAATGCTATACACATCGACCCATTTTGTTTTACCGGCAAAGCTTGATGCCTTGGGTGTGTAATCTTCCAATTTCACCAAGGAATAATATCCTACTGTAATTACTCGTCGTTCCGGGTTTGCGCGAAACAACCGAAGCCAATCTTGGTCTTTCAAGTCTTGCACGCGACGGGGGTCTCCAAACGTGTGAAATTGCTTGAGGTAGATTCCCTTCAAACTCGTGAGCTCTTTCAATACACGCTTAGCACATTGGTCCAGACTTTCTTGTTCATTGACCAAGTCACCCGGCAGAGCCTTTTGAATGCGCGGCAATTTTTTGTCGCTGCCTGCATGCTTTTGTTCAATAAGCAAAACCTTGAGCTTTTTCTCATCAAAACCAAATACAACACAGTCTACTGAAATGTCCATGATAAAAAAATAAGAGGAATGAATAGCGCTCGCTAAGATAAGGGCGCATCGATGTTTATAAAATGGAGTGCGCGTTGTTAGTTTTGACCAGCCTATTATAGAAATTGCTAACATGAATTGGAAGCGTTGTGCGGCCATAAGTCTTGGTTTGGTCTTGTTCTTTGAACAGCAGCTCTGTGCTGCCGTCATCGACACAGTTGTGGTATGGAGTCGCGCTATGCACAAAGAGACACAATGCGTTGTGATTAGGCCCGATGTCAGCCAGCAAGGGCCTTTACCTGTGTTGTATTTGCTCCATGGTCTTGGCGGAGATCACCAGTCTTGGTTGACCATAAAGCCGGAATTGCCGCAATGGTCAGATGAATTACAAATGATTATCGTTTGTCCCAACGGCGGAGAGCGAAGTTGGTATTTGGATAGTCCTATCGATTCTTCGTTTCGCTACGAGACCTACATGATTGAAGAGCTAGTCCCATTTATTGATACACGGTATTCAACCATCGCAAGCCGCGACGGGCGAGCAATTGCAGGGTTGAGCATGGGCGGTCATGGGAGTTTGTTTCTGGCCATAAGGCACCCCAACATTTTCGGGGCAGCGAGTTCCACTAGCGGAAGTGTCGATTTACTCAAGCGCACATTTTCATGGAAGTACAAGGAAATGATCTTGGGTGATATTGAGTGTTGCTTGGAGAATTGGAAGCGCAATTCAGTTATAGAAATGGTAGATCAGTTGAAGCCTCATCAGTTGTTCATCAGCATAGATTGCGGAACACAGGATGATTTGTATTTGGCAAACAAGGCGTTGCATGAGAAGCTCATTGCGATGCAGATAGAACATGTTTATGCTGAAGGTCCGGGAAAACACGATGCGGCCTATTGGAGCTCGAGCATAGTGCCCATACTTCGATTTACTAAGCAGTATTTCGATAGAAAATAAATCTCAATAAAAAGAGCGAATAATCCACTACTTATCTACATTGCGTACTTTTTACAATAAGTCGAGAGTAGTTTAAATAGACAAACCAAATCTCACACGATGACACAGACAACGACTACACAAACAGCGAAGGGTGCCTTAGGCACGTTGGTGACGGTATTTTTCTTTTGGGGCTTTATTGCTGCGGGCAATAATGTGTTCATTCCTTTTTGCAAACACTTTTTTCACCTCGATCAATTTCAGAGTCAACTTATTGATTTTGCGTTCTATCTCGCTTATTATGTAGGTGCGCTGTCGTTGTTTATCTACGGCAATCTCGCAGGGTTGGACTTAGTGGGTAAATGGGGATACAAGAAGAGTATTGTTTACGGCTTATTGTTCTCTGCACTCGGTGCCTTGGCGATGATACTGGCTGTGAATGGCAATAGTTTTCCGGGAATGCTCATGGGGTTGTTCATTGTAGCATTGGGTTTCTCTTTGCAGCAAACTGCAGCACAGCCTTTGGCTATTTCCTTGGGTGACCCACTCACCGGTGCCACGCGTGTGAACTTGGGAGGCGGTGTCAATTCGTTTGGTACTACCATCGGACCGTTGGTGGTTGCACTTGCTTTGTTTGGAAGCGCCCAGGCGGTAAGCGATGCTGAAATAAATAGTCTCCCGCTCAACAAGGTCATCAATCTGTATGTGTTTGTGGGACTCTTATTTGTTGGGGCAGCCGCGCTATTTGGCTTTTCGAAAAAAGTGCCTGCGGGCATGATGCTCGAAAAACCAGAGCCTGCAAAAAAGGCCATGGCAAGTATGCTCGTGGTAACGGGTCTTTTAGTCATGGCGTTCGTTCCCGTTTTCTCGAGTTACCGATCTGTAGAAGCAAGACAAATTGCAGATTACGAGCAACAAATCGACGTGTATACACAGCAGTTAGCTCAGGCCGATGAGTATACCACTGCGGAGGTCAACAACAACATTGAATACAATCAAACCATGATTACCGAGTTGAAGGAGCCGCTCGAAAAAATGCGACTTACTTGGTTGCTTGTGGCCTTGGCTGTTATCGTGGTGGCACTCCCGGTTAATAATGTGTTGGCTCGCAAAAACCCCGCGGGATGGGGAGCCATGCAGTTTCCTCAGCTGGTGTTGGGAATGTTGGCGGTCTTCATTTACGTTGGCGTAGAGGTGGCCATGGGTTCCAACCTTGCCGAGTTATTGAAGCAGCCGGAGTTTGGTGGCTATCAATCCTCGCAAACCGCTCCCTTCATTGCTATGTTTTGGGGTAGCCTCATGATTGGTCGTTGGACAGGTGCCATCGGAGCCTTCGACTTCGCACCGAAAACAAGGAAACTACTTAAAATTGCCGTTCCGCTTATGGCGCTTTCTCTCGTGTTGTTGTTCACCTACATGGCGGGTCATGATGTGGGCCCCCTCAAGTGGTATGTGCTGTGTGTGTTGGTTCAGATGGGCGCCTCCTACATAAGCAATGATAATCCGGCGCGCACCCTGTTGTACTTCGGAGTGTTCGGGATGATAGCACTTACCGTGGGCACCTTGACGACGGGAATGACAGCTGTTTACGCCATTCTAAGTGGTGGCCTAGCATGCTCTATTATGTGGCCTTCCATTTTCACGCTGTCGATTGCAGGCCTCGGTAAATACACTTCACAAGGCTCGGCGTTTTTGATCATGATGATTTTGGGTGGCTCTATCATTCCTCCCATCCAAGGCAAGCTCGCCGACGTTATCGGTATTCACCCCAGTTACGGCATCGCTGTGGTTTGCTTTGCCTACCTTACTTGGTTTGCATATAAGGTCAATCGTGTGTTGAAAGCTCAAGGCATAGATGTAGATGCTGTGAGCGGAGGAGGACATTGATGGTTCTCACTAAGTCGCCTTAGTGTACAAAATACACTTACCTTTGGCGGGTGAAATTTGAACCCTTACGTTAACCCCAAATGTTGAAAGAGAAAATGAATAGTCAGAAAATAAAAATAGGAGTGCTTACCAGCGGAGGCGATGCCCCCGGAATGAATGCCGCCATTCGCGCCGTGGTGCGCACGTGCGTATATAGAAATGTGGATGTAGAAGGTATTTTCCAAGGATACCAGGGCATGATTGAGGGCGACTTCAAGAAGCTCAACGAGCGCTCCGTGGCGCGCATTCTTGGTCGCGGCGGCACCATTCTCAAAAGTTCGCGCAGCAAAGATTTTATGACGAAGGAAGGACGTCAGCGCGCATACGAAAACATGAAAAAACACGGAGTGACCGCGCTCATCACTATTGGCGGCAACGGCACCTTCACAGGAGCGCATGTGTTTTACGAGGAATACGGAATTCCTGTAATGGGAGTTCCAGGGTCGATAGACAACGATTTATTCGGCACAGACCATTGCATCGGTTTCGATACGGCTACCAACACGGTAGTGGATGCAGTCGATAAAATTCGCGATACGGCTACTTCGCACAACCGATTGTTTTTTGTGGAGGTCATGGGGCGCGACAGCGGCTTCATTGCGCTCAAGGCGGGCATTGCAACTGGAGCAATTGCCATCGTTCTTCCAGAGGATGAAATGAGCATTGATGACTTGGTGGCTACCCTTCGTGCCAGTGAGGAGAGCGGAAAGTCGAGCTCTATCGTGCTTGTGGCTGAAGGAAGTAAGAGCGGTGGTGCGTATGAAATTGCTAAAAAAGTAACAGAGAAATACAGTGAATATGAAACGCGCGTTTCGGTACTCGGACACCTACAACGTGGTGGTGCTCCTTCTTGCTACGATCGTGTGATGGCCTCACGGATGGGTGTGGCTGCGGTAGAAGGTTTGTTGGAAGGACGAAAAGACGTAATGATCGGTATCATCAACGACCGTGAAACCTACACACCGCTTTCAGAAACCGTCAATAACCGCCACTTGCCCAATCGAGATGAATTGCGCATTGCTCGCATACTCTCCATATAACGGCAGGGGCACCTAAATTAACTAGAAAGAAAACAATGAAGAAAATAGCCATCAACGGTTTCGGACGCATCGGTCGTATGTGTTTCCGCAGCCTAATGAATAATCCCAACGTCGAGGTAGTCGGTATCAACGACCTTACCGATGTAAATACGTTGGCACATTTGCTCAAGTACGACAGCATACACGGACGCTTTGCACACACGGTGGAGCACAGCGGAGATTCGTTGATAATCAACGGCAAGTCGATCAAGATTTATGCGGTTAAAGACCCGGCGACTCTGCCTTGGGGCGAGTTGGGAGTAGATGTGGTCATTGAGTCCACGGGTATTTTCACCGATAAAGAAGGAGCCGCCAAGCACATCGAAGCGGGTGCGAAAAAGGTAATCATCAGCGCACCGGCAACAGGTGCTGTGAAGACGATTGTATTGGGAGTAAATGACAATCAAATAACTGCGCAAGACACTGTGTTGAGCAATGCATCGTGCACCACCAATTGCTTGGCACCGATGGCCAAGGTGCTCAACGATAAATTTGGAATTGAGAAAGGATACATCA
>CAMBPD010000151.1 GCA_945869405.1 Chryseobacterium gleum
GCTTTGCCACAGGTTCAAACCACCTATGAGAATCTTGTCAGGATCTATCTGCGATGCTATCATGGTGGTGTTGTAATGAATCTGCGAGTAATCGCCATCGTTACCTTGAAAGTTCATCAAATTCGGATGTTCCGTTGTGTAGGGCGTTCCAATAAGACCATGAGGCATCGACCACGTTTCGCCTGCATCGTAACTTACCCAGGCACCCACCCACCCGTTGGTGGTTACGCTCGAACCATCATTTTGATAACCAACCAAACAAGCGTAGATGCGGTTTGGGTCGGCCTCGGTCAGTGCGAGTCGCCCGCCTTGAATGTCGATGTCGCCCATGGAACTATCGAACCAACCTGTAATGCTTTGTGAAAAGGTTTGTCCGCCATCGGTGCTCTTGAAGAAGCGTGCAAAGCCCACCGCCGTATCGAAGTGAATTGTGTAAACCGTTTGCGGATCGCCGGGTTTGAATGCAATGGCCTCGCAGCGATTGGGAAGAATTTCGGTGAAGTTATCGCCACCGTCTTCACTGCGAAACAGTCCTTGCGAGGTCGCTGCAAATACGACATCGTTGTTATCAGGAGCGAATGTGATTTCCCATGCCGAGATGTTTTGCGAAACGAAAGAAGGTTGTCCAATCACTTGCCATGTGAGGCCGCCATCGAGCGAACGGTACAAATCATTTTCGGCACTCATTAACACCACCTGATCATCGTTTGGCTTCACGCGCACCGCGGTCACGCTGCCCATAATGAGTCCGGGTGTAACGTATTCCCAATGCTGACCACCATCGACAGTCTTATAAAGTCCGCCGCTTTCGGTGCCGCAATACAACAGCTGCGGATTTTGGCTGCTGCGATCGTGGCAGTAGACATTACTGTGTCGGAAGCCCGGCTCCAACGGCGAGCCTTCACCGTTCACATGATGCACAGGACCTTCATAGTGCCAGATGTCGAGTTGTGATCCGCCGCGTGTGCCCGACTGCTGTAACGAGTGTATCCGCGCTTCCTGCTCACTGCGCTCCTCTGCCGTTGGCATCACGATGCGTCCATCAGGCTGCACATACGGACGCACGCGCGCCACCCAATGCTTGAAGTAATGTGTATCTGAATTTTTCTCGAATGCATGATCGAGGTAGAACTGTTGATATGCGGCCACCACCTCATAATAGTTAGGCTCCTCGCTGTGTAACAGCTGCACCCACTGTGGCTTGCCCTCAGCCGATGTCGGATAAAATTCGGTGTAGTGTGATTGCGCGCGAACGAGCGATGCGCTCAAAAGAAAGACGATAAAAAAACGCATAGGATGGATTTTGGTGCAAGATAAGAATGGAGGGGTTGAAAGTTGAAGGTTGAAGGTTTGGGAACGTTGATGCTTCTTACGAAGGGCGCGTGTGCCCGAACAGGTAAGTTGTGTTGGGCGGACAACCCATCCCCCGGCCCATTCCTTAGGGGAAGGGGAATGCTCATTTCAGTAAATCTTCGGCGTTTGAACAGTGATTGTCATCGGGTCATAATTTCTGCATGCAAAACGTTCACGAGAAGGTTCTCCCCTCTCCTCCGGAGAGGGGTTGGGGGGTGAGGCCTGTGGTTCCACCGAAATCCCTAACCCTTCTGCAGCATATCCGAAATAATTTATTGTTTTTTTATGTCGCACGGTTCGTTGCAGATTCGCTTCATGGCTAATAAGCGTATAATTTATAGTGAAAATCACATCCATAACATTCGCAGAAAACAGGTCATTGTTTACCGTGATTTAGCCGAACTCTGCTGCGTGGAAACAAAAGTGCTCAAACAGTCGAATGAAAAGGAATGACTGAAGAGGGCCCACGATTTTAATCGTGGGGTGAATTGAATGGGGATATAACTTTCATTTCCCACCGCTGAAGCGGTGGGCTGTTTTGGGGCGGCGCCTTAAATGTTAGTCGCTAAGGCATCGGACGGAGAAGCCGAAATGCATGTTGCTGGCAAAAGGACTAACATTTGCCCGATCCGCGGAGAAACCGAATCGCAAGCCAAGACTGCTCTCGAGAAGTGTGAAAGTGGAAAACAGCAGGAAACGCATGGGATACTGTTTTGGGCGAAAATAAAAGCTTATGAATAGAACTATTCACGTAGACGTTTGTCCTACGACACACTCGCCACTACTGAAAGTAGCTCACTATCGCCTTCCTAACCAACACCTCCTGCTCAGGCGGCGTGAGATGCGGCAACGCACTGTTGCGTTCAAAATGAGGCCAACCTTCTTCATCACGACCAACGAAAGAGTAGTATCCATAAGGAACGAGCAATGAGCAGATCCCGATGTGCATCAACTCAACCTTTTCGTCCTTCTTATATTTTTGATAATCTTTTCCTAACTCTTGCACGCCGATAAGAAAAAGAATGGCAGCGTAATCCAATTTCTCACCGTACGATGCTGAAATGCGTGTTACCGTCTCATTCCAACTCTTTTCAAACACGTAATCCATATTGGGATAAATATTTTACGCAAATGTGCCTATAAACAAGACAACCTTTGGTAATCCATTCGTCATTGTTTTGCTTATTTTAGCGGCGCCTAATGTTAAGCAACTAAATTGTATGACGCAAATTTTACGTGTTGTCTGTTTTTCTGCATTGTGTGTGTTGAGCTTTTGCAGCTTTGCTCAAGTGCGACGCGATTCGCTGAATATTCAGCAACGCAAAACTTCCAATATCAATCTCGCAAGATTCGAGCGGGTGGTTACGACTGTAAATGACAGCATTTACCAAGTTACCGTAAGCTACCTCACCGGAGAATCTTTTATGACGGGCATCTACTCAGATAAAGACCTTCAAGTTGGCCACGGAGACTTTACGTATTTCTATGCGAATGGCTACAAAGAGTCTGAAGGTCGCATCAAGAATGGATTCAAAGTAGGAACGTGGAAGCGCTGGAATTTCGAAGGAAAACCCAAGCCCGACCGTTTTTATCCTGACGAGAACTTTGTCAAAACCAATCGTAGTTCACAACCGGCTAAGTTCCCCGGCGGAATGGCCGCTCTTCAGGTATTAGTGACAGACTCGCTCATGTACCCGGACCAAGCTAAGACAGAAAAAATTCAAGGCACTGTTTATGTCACCTTTACGATTGATGCCACAGGAGAAGTGAGCCAGCCTCAAGTAACGGATGGGGTTCATCAGGTGCTCGATGAAGAAGCCCTTCGATTCGTTTCCTCCTTACCCACTTGGGTGCCAGCAGCCAAAGGAGGGATACCAGTAGATTCGAACTACATCATGCCAATTACCTTCGACCTCGGTATCGACGAAGAGCTCATCGAAGAAACAGACCCTAACAAAAAGACCAGCAACTAATAGAGAGAAGTCTACAAAGTCTTTTCTAGTTTTTATTACTCTTGTTTTTAGAAAAGTGCCGCTCCCTTAACCAGGCGGCGCTTTTTGTTTGGGGGCGAAGGGAAATTGTGTAAATTCTGGATCAATCACTTCGTCTTTATCTTTTGGCCTATCTGCAGACGATCCGAACTCAACCCATTTAGCTTTTTCAATTTGCTTACAGTAGTGCCATGTTTTGCTGCAATGCCCGACAAGGTGTCTCCTCGCTTTACAATGTAAACACCCTTCTGACTTTTCTTCGGTTCCGGCGCAGTCTTCTTCTTTTCTTTAGAGGGTGTGGGCGCTGGTTCCTTGATGGCCTTGCGGTCCTCATAAAAACAAACTGGCATGCACCAGCTCTTTTCATTGGGATGCTTCTCGACATACGCGAGCGTATTGATAAAAGACTTATAAAGAAGCAACCCCTTTAAATCGTATCCCTTCTGAGTAAGGTGTATGTGGTCATCCTTGGCAAACCCTTTCTCATTCCAATCTCGAATGCGTTTGTAGCCTCCGGATAAATCATAAAAATTCCAATACAAACAATTATGAACTGCAGCCAACGAGTCCATCATAAAATTATACCGAATACCGGCATCGATGTAACGCTTCTTGTAATAGAGGTCCTGCATTGAAGTCAAGATAATCGTCACATCCGGATTCACTGCACGGTATTTCTGAACGGCCTTTCGAACCATATCGGGCAAATCGGCCGGTACATCGTTCGTGTACAGAATGTTATTCGTTCCGTAGTCGATAATCACGATATCCGGACGAATAACAGCTGCCTGCTCCTCCATTTTCTGGAGGTACAACACAGCCTGAAACGGCGAAGCGCCAACGCCAAATGGCTGATACATCAATCCTCGCTCTAACTCGTGCTCAATGCTCATACCATAAAACGTAAGTACTCTTCGTCTCGGTGATGTAAGTGTATCGTTTATCCACCTGAGGCCAACGGAACCGATGGCACCTCTATGATTGATGGTGATATAGTTAGAATCCGTAGATGAAATCCGATCAGAACTGATTCGATATTTCACGGTATCAATAGAAATCTCCACACCCGGTGTCGAATCGTTGCGCTCCAAAAAAACATGTATCTCGTATGACTCCGGCTTCTGAGGAGTTTTGAACTTCATCAATACCGAAGCCGTCGTATCCCTGGTTTGCACGGTCATTCCGCGAATACCCAACAGCAACTTCGGCGGTATCTGATAGCACTTCGCAAAACTCCACTTGCCCGTGTGAGTCGATTTGTAGTTAATACCGTCATAGGTGTCAGCTGCCGAAAAGGGGAAAACATAACCCGGACCGGCATTCCCAAATCGTTCCTTCAGCAATCCCGATGCTCGGGTAGTTACAATTTCCGATTGAATATGGGACGCCCCGTAATGACTAATTACAACTCGTCCCTGCTTCGCCTTGTTCATGTTGTTCATGAACTTCTGAGCCGCCTCTGCAGAATGATATTGAAAAAAACAAAACTGCGTATCAAGCTCCAGCAACTCCGTAAGCTCCTGCAACGATTGTCCATGCCCACTAACAGACCACGCCAAAGCGCACAAAAAAATTATTCTTCTCATTCTTCTTTTCGGATAGTGTCCAACACGGGGAGGTCTATCAACGCAGAATCACCCTTCTGTATTTCCTTCTTCAACGAATCGTTCGCAACCGCTTTTGGACGCTCTCCGCCAAGTGCAGGTGTGTGAGCCTTCGCAAGGTTGCGCATCATATTAATTGTGCCGTTGCTCATAGCTCCGTAGAGTCCCATTCCAAAAATCAAATCATTGATTTGACGCTCGGCTATTAAATCCATCAAGCTATGACCCGAATAACGGAAGTCAACAACCCAGATTTCCTCGTAATGACTGATGAGATAAACCGCAAAGGCATTACCCATCGAATTCTTAACCAAAGCTGCCTTTCGGCCATTCTTGATATTGGTGGTTATTTTTATAAGCGGAGCATCACCACATAAAAACGCAACGTAATTATTGGCACCTCCAAACACCTTCGTCGCATAAGCCTTATTGAATCCAACCGGGCCATATCGTACCGCTTGCGTTTCTACGTTGGGTATAAACAACTCCAATGTGTCGGGATGTTGCGCCACAACCGGATCCTTCGTCAAATCGTACAACGATCCCAGAAAGGGCTTTTTACGCTCGTATCGCATCGCCTCCAGCGGAACAGCCTTGATACCTGCCGCCTGACAAAAAGCAGTGTATGCATAATAAGCTCCTCGTGCATTCCAGTGGTGATCGGTGCCGTAAAACATCTGCTCACCAAAATGAGCATCCATCGCAGCAAACACATCGCAAAAACGCGCCTGAGGGCTCAACGCCGCTTTAATAGCCAACAGGGAATTTTTGTTGGCCGTATTGTAGTGCGCGTATTTCTGAACTGGAATAAATGCCGACGACAAAGGCGCAACCGCAGAATAAACGGTACAAATTCCCGCAAGATTCGCAGCGTATTCATTTACCATCTTACCAAAAGGACGACCCATAACTGGCGATCCTCCACCCTGCGGATATACCCTGCCACCTATAATGAGCATACTTCCAGAGTAGGCTGCTCTGAAATCATCGTCATACAAACGTTGTGTTGTATCAGATTCGGATTGCTGTGAAGTCTCTTCCGGAGCCGCTATGAACACTACTCGCTCCTCTTCCGGTAAATGAAACCCAAGGTAATACCGAATTTGCTGTGCCAAATCAACCATCTTCGAACGAAGTGGAAAATGATCATTGATGTACCCGGTTATACTACCGAAATAAGTTCCATTGAACTAGGAATCGCCTGTGAATGCCGGCCAGGCAGCGAGGGTTCGC